>NZ_JAHWCO010000089.1:0-5848 GCF_020054415.1 Candidatus Symbiopectobacterium sp.
ATGGCCACTTTTGCCATAACCGTGTTTTTTCACAGGAGATGTCTGTTCACAAAACGGGCATCTTACATCAACTTTAGCCACTGTATTCCACATCCAAAACCTGACATTTCACACTGCAATCAACATATTGAATACACGACCCATAAATATCGCTATATGGCGGGACGACTTACAAGGACACTGAAATCATGATGACCACTCCGGTTTCGTTGCTGCCGCTTAGTTCCGAGCAGCTTGCGCGTTTGCAGAGCGCCACGGGGGATTTCTCTCCAGCACAGCTGGCTTGGCTGTCAGGCTATTTTTGGGGCGTCGCGCAGGGCAATTGGGCTCAGAGCGGTGCCGTGTCGGCCGCTTCGCTTCCGGTCAGTGCCGCTGCGTCTGCCCAAAGCATTACCCTTATCTCCGCATCGCAAACGGGCAATGCCCGCCGCGTGGCGGAAAAACTGCGTGACGATTTGCTGGCTGCCAAGCTTGCGGTCACGCTGGTGAATGCAGGAGATTATAAATTTAAGCAAATTGCGCAGGAAACGCTGTTGCTGGTGGTGACCTCCACGCAAGGGAAGGGGGAACCGCCGGAAGAAGCCGTGGCGCTGCATAAATTCCTGTTTTCCAAAAAAGCTCCTGCTCTAAAAACCACGTCGTTTGCGGTGTTAGGATTGGGGGATACCTCTTACGAATTCTTCTGTAAAGCCGGTAAAGATGTTGATGGTCGATTGGCAGAGCTGGGTGCAGAGCGCCTGCTCGATCGCGTGGACGCCGATGTTGACTATCAGACGGCCGCTGAGCAGTGGCGTCGGCAGATTGTTGATATCCTTCAGGCGCGTATACCGGCACAAGGTGCTGCGGTGGTTCAGGCGAGCGCCAGCGTAACGCGGGATGAAATTTCTAGCAGTCCGTACAGTAAAACCGCGCCTTACACGGCGAGTTTCGCCGTGAATCAGAAAATCACGGGGCGTGCGTCCGATAAGGATGTGCGCCATATCGAGATCGATCTCGGGGATTCTGGGCTGCGCTATCAGCCGGGTGATGCGCTTGGCGTGTGGTATCGAAACGATCCGGCGCTGGTACAAGAGTTACTGGAATTGCTGTGGTTGAAAGGGGATGAGCTTGTAACCGTGGCGGGAGAGACATTGCCTTTGTCACAGGCGCTGCAACGCCATTTCGAACTAACGCAAAACACGGCGCCTCTGGTGGAGAAGTACGCCGCGTTGTCCCGCAACGATGCGTTACTGGCGTTGGTGGCTGAAAAGCCAGCGCTGCAACAGTTCGCCCAGCGCACGCCGCTGGTGGATATGGTGCGTCAGGCACCGACGGAATTGACGCCGGAGCAACTGATTGGCTGGTTACGCCCGTTGACACCGCGCCTCTATTCCATTGCCTCTTCCCAAGATGAAGCCGAAAGCGAAGTGCATATCACCGTTTGTGTGGTGCGCTACGACTATGAGGGACGTGCGCGAACGGGCGGTGCATCAGGTTATCTGGCGGATCGTTTGAATGAAGACGATGATATTCAGGTCTTTATTGAACATAACGATCACTTCCGCCTGCCTGCCGATCCCTCGACGTCCGTCATCATGATCGGACCTGGCACTGGCATTGCCCCGTTTCGTGCCTTTATGCAACAGCGCGAAGCGGACGGTGCCGAAGGCAAAAACTGGCTGTTTTTCGGTAACCCGCACTTTACCGAAGATTTTCTCTATCAGGTGGAATGGCAGCGCTATGTGAAAGACGGGCTGCTGACGCATATCGATCTGGCCTGGTCGCGCGATCATGCACACAAGATCTATGTGCAGGACAAACTGCGCGAGAAAGGTGAACAGGTGTGGCGCTGGATCCAGGATGGCGCACATCTTTACGTGTGTGGCGATGCCAACCGTATGGCGAAAGATGTGGAGCAGGCGCTGCTGGACATCATCGTTACCCACGGCGGTCTGGATGCCGAACAGGCCGATGAGTTTTTAAGTGAACTGCGCCTTGAGCGCCGTTATCAGCGCGATGTGTACTAGCGAGATCTTTATCAATGAGCGAAAAATTACCAATCGATGAACGTTATCCCGTCCCGTTAGTGGTAAAAGGGAAACTCGCTGATGCGGAGCGCCTGAAGCGGGAAAGTAACTACCTGCGCGGTACCATTGCTGGAGATTTGCAGGAAGGGCTGACGGGCGGTTTTAACGGCGATAACTTTTTGCTGATCCGTTTTCACGGCATGTATCAGCAGGATGACCGCGATATTCGCGCTGAACGTGCCGAGCAAAAGCTGGAGCCGCGTCATGCCATGATGCTGCGCTGCCGTTTGCCCGGTGGCGTGATGACGCCGGAACAGTGGTTGGTGATTGATAAATTTGCCGCCGAGAGCACGCTTTATGGCAGCATTCGTATCACCAACCGCCAAACCTTTCAGTTTCACGGTATTCTGAAGCCGAACGTGAAACCGGCGCACCAGTTACTGAACCATCTGGGGCTGGATGCGTTGGCGACTGCCAACGATGTGAACCGTAACGTGCTTTGTACTTCTAACCCGGTGGAATCCGAGCTGCATCAGCAGGCCTATGACTGGGCGAAGAAGATATCCGAGCATCTGTTGCCACGTACCCGTGCCTACGCTGAGATCTGGCTGGATCAAGAGAAAGTCGCTACCACCGATGAAGAACCGATCCTCGGTGCTACTTATCTGCCGCGCAAGTTCAAAATTACGGTAGTGATCCCGCCGCAAAACGATGTCGATCTTCACGCCAACGATCTTAATTTTATCGCTATTGCCGATAATGGCCGTCTGGTCGGTTTCAACGTGTTGGTAGGTGGCGGCCTTTCTATCGCCCACGGCGATAAGGCAACCTATCCGCGCACTGCCAGTGAGCTGGGTTATATTCCGATTGAGCATACGCTGGCCGTGGCCGAAGCGGTGGTGACCACGCAACGTGACTGGGGTAATCGCACCAACCGCAAAAATGCCAAAACCAAATATACGCTGGAGCGTGTCGGCGTTGACACCTTCAAACGTGAAGTGGAAAAGCGCGCGGGCGTGACCTTTGAAACGGTGCGCACGTATGAATTTACTGGCCGTGGCGACCGCATTGGCTGGGTGAAAGGCATCGATAGCAAATGGCACCTGACGCTGTTTATCGAAAATGGCCGTATTCTCGATTATCCGGTGCGCCAGTTGAAAACCGGGTTGGCTGAAATCGCCAAAATCCATAAAGGGGATTTCCGCCTCACGGCGAATCAAAACCTGATTGTGGCAGGCGTGAGTACGCGCAATAAAGCGAAGATTGAAGCGCTGGCGCGCGAGCACGGGTTGATTGACGATAGCGTCAGCGAGCAGCGTAAAAACTCGATGGCCTGCGTATCCTTCCCAACCTGTCCGCTGGCGATGGCGGAGGCCGAGCGTTTTCTGCCGGAATTTGTCACCGAGGTGGAAGGCATTATGCAGCGCCACAGCGTGGGCGACGAGCATATCGTACTGCGGGTAACCGGCTGTCCGAACGGCTGTGGCCGCGCCATGCTGGCGGAAATTGGTCTGGTGGGGAAAGCCGTTGGGCGCTACAACCTGCATCTGGGCGGTAACCGCGAAGGTACGCGCATTCCGCGTATGTATCGCGAAAATATCACGCAGGCGGAAATCCTGAGCGAATTGGATAGTCTGATTGGCCGCTGGGCGCTGGGGCGCCAGCAGGGAGAAGGGTTTGGTGACTTTGCGATTCGTAGTGGCATTATCAAGCCGGTGCTCGATCCGGCGCGTGATTTTTACGATTAACCGGGAGGCATGATGTCGGTATTCTCTCTTGACGCGCTCAATGCGCTACCCAAACCGGAGCAGGCGCAAGCGCTGGCAGAAACTAACGCACAGTTGGAAACGCTCTCCGCCGGGGCGCGCGTAGCCTGGGCGCTGGAGCACTTGCCGGGAGAGTACGTTCTCTCTTCCAGTTTCGGCATTCAGGCGGAGGTAAGCCTGCACCTGGTCACGCAACTGCGCCCTGATATTCCGGTTATCCTCACCGATACCGGCTACCTGTTTCCGGAGACCTACCAGTTTATCGATACACTGACCGAGCAGTTGAAACTCAATCTGAAGGTGTATCGTGCCGAGCACTCCCCAGCCTGGCAGGAAGCACGCTATGGCAAGCTGTGGGAACAGGGCGTTGAAGGCATTGAACAGTACAACCAGCTAAACAAAGTAGAACCGATGAATCGTGGGCTGAGTGAGTTACAAGCACAAACCTGGTTTGCCGGGTTACGGCGCGAGCAGTCGGGCAGCCGTGGACATCTACCGGTGCTGGCTATCCAACGCGGTGTCTTCAAGGTGTTGCCGATTATCGATTGGGATAACAGGCAGGTGTATCAATACCTCAAGCAGAACGGTTTGTCCTACCATCCGCTGTGGGATCAAGGATACCTGTCCGTAGGGGATACGCACACCACGCGTAAATGGGAACAGGGAATGCGCGAAGAAGAAACGCGATTCTTTGGTTTGAAACGGGAGTGTGGGTTGCACGAGGGGTGAGTGTCACCGACTCACCTCCATCCTTCCAGCCCAATTCCGTCATTCACGCACACCTCCGTAATTCCCGCGAAGGCGGGAACCTCCTACAGGAGAAACAGGTTTCGTCTAACAGAGATCCCCTGCTTTCGCCGAGGATGACGAGGGGGGACAATGACTTTTCAGCAGTCTGCGACCGTTGGTAAACAGCCTTTTTTGTGCACAGTGCTGGCACAGGAATCAGTAGTCCAGCACCGCCCACCAGAATACGCGCCCGATAATATCGACTTCGCTGAGGGATTTCTCTTCCACGGGATGCTCAGCACTGTTGTAACTGCGGATGCTAACCGTGTTTGGCCCAACCTGATACAGCAACTTAATGCGGTTCCAACCGTTTTGGCTGATGGCGTAGATCTTTCCATCAATAATACGCTTATCGTTGGTGTTGACGGAGACGGTGGTGCCATCGGGAATAAATGGCTCCATGCTGTCGCCCTTGGCCGGGAAACAGAGTACGCCGGAGCCATCGGAATTCGCACCGACGCGGCGTAAGGTCGATTTGGAAAACCGCAACTTAAACCCGTTATGATCTTCATTCATGATGCGCACAGTCTCGCAGGCGAATTCAATATCTTTCAGAAACGGCACTTCCACTTCATCATCCCGCAAGGGGGTGTGGCTGTCCCACACATCAACCGTTCCCCACTGGGATTCCGGCGGAACGTTGGAGCGCGAGTCGTAATGTGCTGCCGCGGGCGCACGCATAGGGTCATCACCCTTTGCCAGCCATTCCGGACGGACTCCCAACGCATCGGCGATATCAATGATACGCGAGGTTCCTTTCGCCTGACCGGAGGTCAAGCGCCAGATGGTTGGCTGAGCCATGTTAACGGCACGTGCCAGTTGCCCCTGAGTCATTCCCGTCAGCGACATCGCATGGTTGAGTCGTTCTGCCAAAGTGTTCATCGTTTTCATACGAATAACTTTATAGCATTCTCTATTACTTTTCAAGTGAAATAGCAATACCTTTTGGTGTTATCAATACCTAAAAGTATTATTACATGTATATTCGCATGCGATCGATCATCGATTCGCATCTAAGGTCGATCACGTTTTCGCATCGTATAGATCATCCGGGAACCTAACTTTTTTTATCGTGTTAGCGTGTTTCTTCTGCGCTTTCCACTACCGGGCTATTTTTCCTTAATTATTCTCCCTTAAGCTCCAGTCTGTGGGCGTTGTGGATCAGCCGATCCAGGAAGGCATCGGCCGCCGTAGGGTTTTCCATCACCCCGTACCATTGCTCCACCGGCAACTGGCTGATCAGGATCGTACTGGTTTGCCCATATCGGTCTTCCGTTATTTCCAGCA
>NZ_JAHWCO010000598.1:0-3712 GCF_020054415.1 Candidatus Symbiopectobacterium sp.
ATGGCCACTTTTGCCATAACCGTGTTTTTTCACAGGAGATGTCTGTTCACAAAACGGGCATCTTACATCAACTTTAGCCACTGTATTCCACATCCAAAACCGGACATTTCACACTGCAATCAACATATTTAATACACGACCCCACAAACGTACCGCCCGCGAGTAGAGATACACCTTATCCTCGTGTCCGGCAGCATGCGGCGCGGCGAAGCGGTAACGCAGGAAACCGTGCAGCGCCAACACGCCCAGCATGCCGACAAACGCCACGCCGGCCAGAATCAGCCAGATAGGCCAATATTCGGGGGTGTAGAGATAAACATACTGATACAGCTGGGACTGAAATTGCTCAGCGTTAGGCATGATATTCATACGTTCACCTTCTTCACTTCATGGGGGCCAGGCCGACGATAGAGGTGCGGTTTGCCCACATTTTGCAACTGATACTCATAGTAGTCGTGGGTTTTCAGCCAGTTCTGCACCACATCGCTGTCCTCCCGGCCAAAAATCAGGGCATTTTGCAGGCAGGCACTGACGCAAATGGGCGGGAATCCTTTCATCAGACGTGATTCCAGACAGAAGTCGCATTTATCCTCCACATGGGTAATGGGGTTCAGATAGCGCACCTGATACGGGCATGCGGAGATGCAGTAGCTGCACCCAATGCACTTGGGCTTATCCACCCGCACGATCCCGTTGCTGTCGTCGCGGTAAGATGCGCCCGTCGGGCAAATGGTAATGCACGGTGCATCTTCGCACTGCTGGCAAGAGTGACGGAAAAAGTGATAGGTATTACCGGACTCAGGCGGCGTCATCGCAGTGTGCGCAATGCTCATGTGCGCCGCGCCGGTAGGTGCCTTATTGACCTTATGACAGGCAACGATACAGATATTACAGCCGTTGCACTTCACTTCATCATGGATCATGGCATAGCGAACGGGAGCGCCTTTTTCCGCTTTACCCAATGCCGAGAAAACCGGTGCGCTGAAAAAAAAAATCACCGACCCCATGCCGAGGACAAATTTACGGCGTGAGCATGTCATCTTCCATGCCTCCCAGAAAGTACGTTATTCATTGTGATCCACGCATACCGGGCGCGCGGGCTAGGGGTTCTCATATTGTTCCACCTCAATCCATTCACAGAGCCCTTGGGCTTTGCCGACACTCATGTAGCGGTCGCTGTACAGATAGATGGCACCGTTGGAGGCTTCCACCTAGTGAATATCCTGATAAGCCTCGGTGTCGGCGAGAAAGCGCAACGTGCTTGCTATCTTGTCGTCATCAAATCCATACGGGTGCAGCGCCAACATGCCGGCCTTGAACGGACGCGGATAGGTCTCGCACTCAAAGCGGACGGTCTGCGCCAACGTAGCGCAGGCGTCCTGCTCGTGCGTGAAGATCAAAATCCGCGCGTAGTTATGGTTCATGTAACGGTCGGAGTAGTAGAAACACGTGTCCTGCTGCGCTATCTCAGCGATATCGCTGCCTTGTTCTTCGGCACGAATCTGCATCAACAGGGCATCCAACTCCTCTTCGGTTAGCGCGTAGGGCGGCGCTAACAGTTCGCGCCGATCCACCACCGTGCCGTTGGCAGAGCATCCACGCAGGTAATCCGCCAGAACGAGGTAGGCGGCCTTGGGCGCTTCCTCAGTCGGCGCGGTTTCCTGCGCTGTCGGTGCATCGCGCAGTGCGCCGCTTAACGGCAGCAGCAACCTGCGTCGGCGCATATCCGGTGCATCGCTGTCTGCAACGTCTTCTGTGGCGGCAAGCGCCGCATCCGGCAATTCATCAGGAGGCGTTGTTTGGTTATCCACAACAGTTTTCATGATTGATGCCTTGTACTCAGGCCGGCAACAGGTTGTGCGCTGCCAAATCGTCTGCTACCTCTTTCAGATCAAGACGTTCCAAAACGGCACGCGTCGGACAGCCCAGTTCAGGGCCCCAGCCCATGTCGCTGTAGAACATCGTCAACGATTTCTGCACGTCCTCGCGATCCATCTTGTACGTGCATTCGCTGAACGCGGGCAGTTTCGGGTCCTTATCGAACACCCAGTCACAGATCTGATCGTGCTCACGGCGCATATCCATGGTGTTCATCAGCTTCACGGTGTATGCGCGGTGTAACGTGAAGATACGTTCTGCTGCCAGATCTAGGCTGGCTTCGGTGGTATCTTCGCCGGTCACAGCAGCAAAGAATTTCGCCTCCATTGCCAGATCGCCGCGATAGTTCCGGCTTTTGTGCGGTGATACCGTCATCGGCCACACCCAGTTACACAACGTCACATCGTCGTGCAGGCAGCTTCTCAGCAGCGTCCACTTGGCGTAATCAATCTTGTAGAGGTTGATCGGGGCGTAGTTTTTGGTTTCGTCAAAAGCATCAGCAGAGCCGAACAGCTCAGCGGCGATCTCTTTTTGCAGCTTGAGCGGCAGACCGCTGCCAATATAGTTGATGTGGGTGTGAGTCATGGCATCACGGTTGAACATGCAGTTGAAGATTGTCCCCACCTGCGTCGAAGCTTCGTTGGCATGGTGCACCGGGAAGCCCATGGGCGACCACAGCTTGTTTTTGGTGTAATTCCAATATTCCGGTCCCAGATTCCAGCGCTCCGCGATGAAATAGGAGCAGTCGGACAAATGGATGAATTCGCCAATGCGGTGGGACAAGCGATGATAGATGTCCTTGATAAAGTTCAGATCGCCTTCTTCCATCAATTTCTAGGGAATGGAAGCATACTCTTCGGCGGGCAATACGCGTTTGAACACGCCGTGGGTATGGCAGTAGGTGAAGTCCCGATGCAATTGACCGTAGTTACACCACAATCCCATGTCGTCGAAGATGCTCAGACCGACCAGGTTTCCGACCACGTTGCCATCGCCTTTTTCAGCGATATCTTTGGGGCCGTTGGGGAAGATGGTGGTGTGCATAAAGTTGGCGACACAGGTGTTGCCGCCGGTGGTCGGTCCACCAAACTGCTTGGCTTGCGGTACGTTAAGCTGCGACGTACAGCGGATCGGGCAGGAGTGACATCCGCCCATTTTCACCGTGTATTTTTCCGCGGCTGGCCCCAGATCGAAGGTGGATTTCATAGTGCGGAAACCGACGGTGTTCTGGTTGCCCGGTGGAATTTCGCCGGTTTCAATCGGGCCGCCTTCCGCCGCTTGCCAGTACAGACCTTTGCGTGCGGTCCAGCGCGATTTCGGGTCTGAATATTCAGCCCATGCCTGCGGCGTGCTCGGGACAACGTGGTTATTGTTGGCACCGATGAGCTGCGTCATCATGTATTCGTTGAGCACTTTGAGTTCTTCGCGATTCGCGACGTTAACGCCGTGGCTACCCCATACCGCGATGGCTTTGAGGTTTTTGGAACCGAGTACGGCACCTACGCACACGCCACCGCTGTGGTTGCGGCTATTAAGAATGCAGGAGAGCGGTACCAGATTTTCCCCCGCCGGGCCGATAGCCGCGACGCAGGTTTCTTCACTGGTGGCGCGACAAATTTCTTCGGTGGTGGCTCGTGTGCCTTTACCCCACAGGAAAGCGGAATTTTGGTCGTGTATTCAATATGTTGATTGAAGTGTGAAATGTCCGGTTTTGGATGTGGAATACAGTGGCTAAAGTTGATGTAAGATGCCCGTTTTGTGAACAGACATCTCCTGTGAAAAAACACGGTTATGGCAAAAGTGGCCATCAGCGTTACCGTCGTCAGTCATGCAA
>NZ_JAHWCO010000052.1:0-3803 GCF_020054415.1 Candidatus Symbiopectobacterium sp.
ACCAAGCCAGTTTTGGTAGAAAATGCTTGTCCCCTCAGGTGTACAGCTTTCTCATGAGGCCTAACTGCATGATTTTGCGTTGCGATGATCCGTCGTTTCACTGGACTGCCAGCATAAAATCTATTTATTCAACAAAGCCTGTTTCTGGATGAAGGGTTCGGCACGTTGGATGCGGATACGCTGGACAGCGCACTGGATGCGCTGGATAACCTCAATGCCACCGGCAAAACCATTGGCGTTATCAGTCACGTGGAGGCGATAAAAGCGCGTATCTCCACGCAAATCAAGGTCAAAAAGGTGAATGGATTGGGCGTGAGTCAGCTTGATGAGCGCTACGCCCTGTAGCGCTCTACTTACACATGCGTAGGCGCGTTATGCTGCTGGCCACAGCCAGGCTGCACCGCGTACACCGCTGGAATCACCGTGGGTGGCCTGACGAATCGGTGTGGTGCACTCCTGACCAAAGATCCAAGGGGTTATCAGCGCGGGCAGCGTCTGATAAAAACGCGGGACATTGCTCATCCCGCCCCCCAACACCACGACGTCCGGATCCACTAAATTGATCACATGTGCGATGGATTTGGCCAGACGTTGCTCATAGCGTTGCAGTACTTGTTCTGTGGCGCTATCTCCCTGACGTACCAATGAAACAATGGTTTCCCCGTTACAGGCATGGCTCGTGACATGGCGATAGTAGGCAGCGAAACCGGTGCCGGAAATAAAGGTTTTAATGCATCCGCGTTGACCACAATAGCAAGGCACAGCCTGCGCAAACTGGCATTCTTGCTCATTCTGCCAAGGCAATGGGTTATGCCCCCATTCGCCAGAGATGCCGTTGCGTCCGGAATGAGCTCGTCCGTTGAGCGCAATGCCCGCGCCACAGCCGGTACCGATAATAATGGCAAACACGACATCAAGTCCGGCACCGTCCACCGCTTCAGACACCGCCAGACAGTTGGCGTCATTGGCGAGGCGCACCGGACGCTGCAACAGTGCGGAGAGATAGTTATCCAACTGCTGATCGTTCAACAACACCGAATTGGCGTTTTTTACGTGGTGGGACAGCGGTGACAGGGTGCCTGGAATCCCCACGCCGACGCTCCCAGTCATGCCCGTTGCCTTTTCGGCTTCGTTAACCAGCGTAGCAATGGTGTTCAACGTTCCCTGATAGTCATCACGGGGCGTAGGCAGACGATGGCGGAACAGCGTTTCGCCGCGATCCCCCAGTGCGATGACCTCCGTTTTGGTTCCACCCAAATCAATTCCAATACGCACAGCGCCTCCTCAGAAAATTCCCATAATGCATGAATAAACAGTTTTCACGCACCTGGCACAAGGTAACTTTATTTCAGTGTATACGTAACCACCATTACGCGCTGCACTTGCACGCCAAATCCGCTATGATGCGTCCCTCCCCTTTTCATCCGCGTACCGCGCACGCACCGCCAAGGATAACACCATGTTGTGGTTTAAAAATGTTATTATTTATCGCCTGAACCGCGATATCACCCTTTCTACTGATGCGTTAGAAAAACAGTTAGGTGAGTTCGCCTTTACCCCCTGTGGGTGCCAGGATCTCTCTCGCACCGGTTGGGTATCCCCGATGGGCGCACACAGCGATGCACTGACCCACAGCGTTAACGGCCAATTGCTGCTCTGCGCACGCAAAGAAGAAAAGATGTTGCCGTCTCCGGTGATCAAGCAGGCGCTCCAGGCCAAAATCGACAAACTGGAAGCCGAACAACACCGCAAACTGAAAAAAACCGAAAAAGACACCCTGAAGGATGAAGTGTTGCATACGCTGCTGCCGCGCGCCTTCAGCCGTTTCAGCCAGGTGTGGCTATGGATTGATACCGTTAATCAGTTGATTATGGTTGATGCTGCCAGCGCTAAGAAAGCCGAAGATACGCTGGCACTGTTGCGCAAAACCTTGGGCTCACTGCCCGTGGTGCCCTTGGCGCTGGAAAACCCTATTGAACTTACCCTGACCGAATGGGTGCGCTCTGGCGATGTGCCAGCCGGTTTCACCCTGCAAGACGAAGCCGAATTGAAAGCGATTTTGGAAGACAGCGGTGTGATCCGCTGTAAGAAGCAAGATCTGGTAAGTGATGAAATCGGCGTGCATATCGAAAAAGGTAAAGTAGTAACCAAACTTGCCCTCGACTGGCAGGAGCGCATCCAACTGATACTGGCAGAAGATGGCACGCTGAAACGGCTGAAGTTCGCCGACACGCTGCGTGAGCAGAACGACGATATCGACAGGGACGATGTGGATCAACGCTTTGATGCCGATTTTATTCTGATGACCAGCGAGCTTTCCGCGCTAACGACCAATCTGGTTGAGGCGTTGGGCGGCGAAGCGCAGCGCTAAACAAAACAGGGAAGAGAGTGCGTTATGCGACATGAGATTCCGATCCGCTGCTTTTCCATAGCGCTTTATGTACCGCGCCCGGCGCAGGCTGGCTATCAAGTCCTGCTGCTGCGCCGCAACGGCCACACCCAGCCAGGGCAGTGGTGCCAAATAGCTGGTGGTATTGAAGCCGGTGAGAGCGCGCGGCAAACGGCGCGACGTGAAGCGAAAGAAGAGACGGGATTGCAGTTAGCCGATCTCTACTCAGCGGATCGCTGCGAGCAGTTTTACGAAGCGGATAACAATGGCCTGACGCTGGTACCGGTGTTCGTGGCTTATTTCGCTGCCGACGCTGACATTGTGCTTAACGCCGAGCATAGCGAATTCCATTGTGCTACCTTTGAGGAAGCGGCACAGATGTTTCCCTTCCCCGGCCAGCGCGACATCCTGCATCACATTCATCGTTACTTTGCTGAACAGCAGCCACATCCCCTGTTATGGATGCCGTTGGACGCTTATCCCTTATTCCAGTAATCCTCTGTGGCACAGCCTGTTTGGCCACCAACTACGGTGCAGAGTCTGTCTGCACCGCTCATTAAAGCAACACCTAATGGCACACAATCAAGCCGAGTGTAGGTTTGCTTTCCCCTATAAGGCATGCTACAAATACACCAGCGCAATATTCTTTTAATTTCGAGGAATGTGGACAAATCGCATTATTTGGTCGTGTATTCAATATGTTGATTGCAGTGTTAAATGTCCGGTTTTGGATGTGGAATACAGCGGCTAAAGTTGATGTAAGATGCCCGTTTTGTGAACAGACATCTCCTGTGAAAAAACACGGTTATGGCAAAAGTGGCCATCAGCATTACCGTCGTCAGTCATGTAAACACGGATGGCTACAGTGCTTACAACGACGAACTTCCAAAAGTAAAACACATTGTTAGCAGGCTGTATACACAGTGTATTGAGTGTGCACATCTGACACTGCGTAACCGATTGCAACGGCTCAATCGCAAGACGCTCGGATATTCAAAATCATCCGAAATGCACGATAGGATCATCGGTACTTACATTGAACGCGAGTACTACGTTTGATGCTACATCAACTCATTGAATACACGACCCATTATTTGCGGCGGGTAATACAGAGTCATCATGAAGAAAATACAAAACAAAACCATCATTACTTCCATCTACATGCTATTCCTTTCAGCCATTCTTGCCAGTGAGCACCACTGGTGTAGCGAACTTTAGGTTTCTCTCTGAATTCAGCGATGGCAACGCACTCTTGCGCGTTTGTCTGCTGAGCCGGCTTTGTTGAATAAATCAGAACTGTAATGACTGCGCCCCATACGGGTCGATTGTTACGTGATGCGAATACTGTTCGGCATTCCTAATAGCGTGATCCGGTTAAGCGCTTTGACCATGGCCATGGCTTCACCCACCTGAG
>NZ_JAHWCO010000497.1:0-2609 GCF_020054415.1 Candidatus Symbiopectobacterium sp.
ATGGCCACTTTTGCCATAACCGTGTTTTTTCACAGGAGATGTCTGTTCACAAAACGGGCATCTTACATAAACTTTAGCCACTGTATTCCACATCCAAAACCGGATATGGTACACTGCAATCAACATGTTGAATACACGACCTATTATTCTTGTGACGATCACGGTGCTGCGGCAACTGTGCCTTCGCTGTTCAATACACTGGTCATGACCTGATTTTGCCAGTCGAAATAGGGGTTAAAGGTTAAACGGATATGCGTTTTTCCTAGCTCTTGGTAGCACCAGTCGGAATACCACACGTCCTCTCTTTTCTTGCAGTCATCGGAGGCAGGGGGTGCTGGGCCAGTAGAGCATAAACGTAATGATCCCGTTCGCCCATAGAGTGGGTTATCGAGGGAAAAAAGGACCGACATGTGGGAAAACTGGCTGATGCACCATTCCGGCAGGCGAGCGGTACGCACCAGTACGCGCTCGGATACCTGCTGTGCCGGGGGATTACCGTACCAAATGACGCGACTGGCTGGGTTAGGGAAAGCCTTGTCAAACTGTGCCAGCATGGCGGCGGTATTGAGAACTGAATCGTGCTGCGCCAGCACCATCAGCACCGGCTTGTCGTAGGGATTTTTTGCCAGCAGGTGGCGTACGTTGGCGCTGGAGTAATAAAATTATGCAAAACCGTTGGTGGGAACGCGCAGATAGCGCGTAGCAATCTGCTGCAGCTGCCCCGGTCGCGGCGGGCGCAACCAGTCGGTCACGGAGGCCAGCAGCGGAGCCAGAAAATCGAGCGGTTCGTCAGAGCGTATAGCGGGAGAAAACAGTACCAGCCCCTGAATTTCCGGATGCTCTAAGGCGTATTCCAACGCCAGATTGCCCCCGTCGAGAAGCCGCCCAGATAGACCTCACCCACTTCTTTGTGCAGCAAAGCGGTTTGCTCAGCCACCACGCGCCGCCAGTCTTCCACGGAAACTGTCATCAAATCAGCGGGTTGTGTGCCATGGTCGGGGAGCAGCACAGTGCGCACCAGAAAGCCCCGCTGCGTCAGCGCTGGAATGATATCCGTAAACGAACCGGGGGAATCCCCCAGACCGTTCACCAGCAATATGCCTTTGCGTGCTGTGCCTGTCGGTCGGGTTTCCGACGGGGTATTCCAGGTTAATTCCAACGCCTTATCCAATGTTTGAAAACGCCGATGCTCCTCAACCCAGCGCGTGGTTTCCTGCTGATAGCGGGAAAACGTCGGCTGCCCTAATGGTGTGATAGGCGGCGGCGTACGACTACAGGCGCTCAAAGACGCCATCAGTATCAACATACACAGGCCGCGCCAGTAGCGCGTGTGAGATAAAGGGTCAGAGCGCATCAATGCCATTGATGAATCCATGGTTGTCCGATGATAATTGTTGCCCGGTGAAATAAGCGCAAAGCAGTTCCGAATGGATAATAGAGAATGGCAGATTTTTCGGCAACGGATTTGCCGTTGCTTTCAACGGTGGTCAACCGCCGTAGTAAGCGGTCAGCTAACTTGGTGAGCTCTGTGCTCCTGTGGATGTGGTTTGTTAAAATGCGCACCTGGTGGCAATTTATGTGACAGCTTCATGTTATATTTGCGCCAGATTTGCGTATTTTTTATTCTTTGATCAGGCCAATTTTGCGCCGTCGTTGTTTGTGAAGGAAAAACAATAAGATGCGATTATATCAAGACATCGGTAACAAGATTCGGACAGATATTCTGGATGGCAAATATCAGGTTGGTGATCGTCTTCCTCCCGAGCGTGATATCGCAGAAAATTTTTCCGTTAGCCGCAGTGTGGTGCGCGAAACCTTGATCATGCTGGAGCTAGAGAAACTGATTGAAGTGCGTAAAGGCTCCGGCGTGTATGTGGTTCAGATTCCAACAGAAGATAAGAACCGCAATGCAGACAGCGGTTACGGTCCGTTTGAACTGATGCAGGCGCGTCAACTGCTGGAGAGCGAAGTGGCAGCCTTTGCAGCGATGCAGGCGACCAAGACCGATATTATCAAGATGAAGCAGGCTATCGATCAGGAGCGTCAGGCGCTGGATAACGGCAGCGTAGACGAGAGCGCGGACGAGCTGTTTCACTGTTTGCTGGCGCAATCAACGCAAAACAGCGTGCTGGCCAATATGGTTTATGAAGTGTGGCAGGCGCGTAAACGCAGCTCCATGTGGCGCGGTTTGCACTCGCACACGGTAGATTTCAGCTACCAGCGTCAGTGGCTGGATGACCACCAGCGTATTCTGCGCGCGGTGACCCGCCGCGATGCCAAACAGGCGCGTCAGGAGATGTGGCAGCATCTGGAGAATGTGAAGCATAAACTGCTGGAAATTTCGGATGTTGACGATCCGGCGTTCGACGGTTATCTGTTTGAATCGGTGCCTGCGCCGCAGGAAACGTAATAACAAAAGCTCTTGGGTCGTGTGTTCAATGAGTTGATGTAGCATCAAACGTAGTACTCGCGTTCGATGTAAGTACCGATGATCCTGTCGTGCATTTCGGATGATTTTGAATATCCGAGCGTCTTGCGATTGAGCCGTTGCAATCGGTTACGCAGTGTCAGATGTGCACGCTCAATACGCTGTGTATACAGCTTGCTAA
>NZ_JAHWCO010000703.1:0-4006 GCF_020054415.1 Candidatus Symbiopectobacterium sp.
AAAGGCCAAACACGCGTTTCATCATCAGGACTGTGGTGATGGCCATATCTGAGTAGTAGAGCGGTCGTCCACGCCGTTCAGTAGTGTTTTTTTCCGTCCATGCAGCAATGGCTGATTCATCTAGCCATACGGTTAGAGAACCTCGCTGCTTGAGGGCCTTGTTATAAGAGGGCCAGTTGGTGATTTTAAAATTTTGTTTTGCCATGGAGACCTGATTTTGAAACAACTGTGGTGATCTGCTCCGATGATTACCCAAAAGTTCTATTTATTCAACAAAGCCCCATGACAGATAGATACCGCGATGTCCGGGGGGCTGAATGGAAGCAGATTGAATAATTTCGATCAAATTTCGAGTAATTTCGATCAATACGCTATAACTTATTGAATAATAATCCCGATATTTTTATGCCGCTATGGCGTACACACAGCGCCATGGCGACGGCGACCGCGTTGCGCTTGTGCCCCCAGCTTAAGCTTCTGCCGGTTCGTATGGAGGTGTACAAGGCCACCTCGCGCCTGATTCGCGATTTCTTTTCCCGCTATACTACGTTGATCGAACCCCTTTCGCTGGATGAAGCTTATCTGGATGTGACAGACAGCCCATTGTGTAACGGTTCTGCGACGCTGATTGCTCAGGATATTCGCCAGACAATCGCCAATGAATTACAGCTCACGGCATCTGCGGGCGTGGCTCCCGTCAAGTTTCTTGCCAAGGTGGCATCGGAATAGAATAGGCCTAACGGCCAGTTTGTGATTACCCCTAACAATATGGACGCCTTTCTGCTAGCGCTGCCGCTGGCAAAAATTCCCGGCGTGGGTAAGGTGACGGCAAAACGGTTGGAAGAGAAGGGTTTGCACACGTACGAAGATGTGAGGCAGTACGATTTGGCTGAATTGCTGCGCCAGTTTGGCAAATTTGGCCGTATTTTGTGGGAGCTCTGCCATCGCATTGACGAGCGTACAGTTTCTCCCGATAGCTTGCGTAAATCTGTGGGCGTGAAAAAGACGCTGGCTGCCGATATCCACCATTGGCATGAGTGCGAGGGGCTGGTGGAACAACTCTATCAGGAACTGGAATTGCGTCTGCGGCGTGTGAAACCGGATCTGCATATCGCCCGTCAGGGCGTAAAACTGAAGTTTGATGATTTTTGCCAGACCACACAGGAACACGTATGGCCTGAACTGAATAAGCAGGATCTGCTGCAGTTGGCGCGGCAAACCTAGGAAGAGCGGCGTCAGACACGAGGCGTCAGGCTGGTTGGGTTGCACGTTACTTTGCTCGATCCGCAAATGGAACGCCAACTGCTGCTGAATTTAGAGTAATGGGACGTGAGGTCACTAACGCGCCGGTGGCAGTAAATACCCCGGCGCGCCTTGATTACGCTTTTTCTGGGATAGCCTCCAGCAGCGCTGTCAGTAGTTGCCAGTAGCGGCCTACGCTTGCGATGTGAACCTGTTCATCGGGTGAATGCGGTCCGGTAATGGTGGGCCCAATGGAAACCATGTCCATTTTCGGGTAGGGCTTTTTAAATAACCCACACTCAAGCCCGGCGTGAATAACCATGACGTTCGGCGTGGTGTCGAACAGTTTCTGGTACGTTTCACGCACCAGTTGCATCACCGGTGAATGGGCATCCGGTTTCCAGCCAGGGTAGCCGCCTTTCGGTGCGGTGTGAGCGCCCGCTAACTGACCCAATGCTGTCAACGTTCCGACCACGGCATCTTTACCGCTGTCGGTCAGCGAACGGATCAGGCAGACGATTTCTGCCTGTTCTGCGTTCACGGTGACCACGCCCAGATTGAGCGAAGTTTCCACCACGCCTTTGACTTCATCACTCATACGAATGACGCCATTCGGGGTGGAATTCAGCAAGGCAAGCAGGCAATCGCGGGATTCGGCGGTGAGCGGCAGAGCATCGCTGGTGGTTTCTTCCAGTACCAGCGTTAGGTTTTTCTCCACGGCAGCCAGTTCGTGTTGCAGCGTTGCCAGATACTGCTCTGCCAGCGTTTTCAGCGTGGCGACGTTGCCCGCCGGAACGGACAGAGTGGCGAAGGCCTCACGCGGAATGGCGTTACGCAGGGTGCCGCCGTTTAAATCCAACACGCGAATATCAGTTTTCGCGGCATGCTGGAACAGAAAACGTGCCAGCAGTTTATTGGCGTTACCCAGGCACAAATGAATATCGCAGCCGGAGTGGCCACCTTTTAGCCCTTTCAACGTCAGTTTGAAGGTGGAAAGGCCGGCGGGCAGCGCTTCGCGCGTCAGCGGCAGACGGGTGATAAAATCGATCCCGCCGGCGCAGCCCATATACACTTCACCTTCTTCTTCTGAATCGGTATTGATCAGAATGTCGCCCTGCAACCAGTTGGGCTGCAAGCCGAAGGCACCATCCATACCGGATTCTTCCGTCATGGTCAGCAGCACTTCCAGCGGGCCATGTTTCACGCGATCGTCTGCCAACACCGCCAGCGCCGAGGCCATACCAATACCGTTATCCGCACCCAGCGTAGTGCCACGTGCTTTGACACAGTCGCCATCCACATAAGGTTGGATAGGGTCAGTGGTAAAATCGTGTACGGTGTCATTGTTTTTCTGCGGCACCATATCCAGATGCGCCTGCAATACCACCGCTTTGCGGTTTTCCAGCCCCGGCGTCGCAGCTTTACGCAGCAGGGTATTTCCTACTGCATCGCGCTCGGCGTGAATATTACGCCCTTTGGCCCAGGCTAAAATGTGCTGCGCCAACGCCTCTTCATGGTAAGAAGGATGGGGAATGGAACAGATGGTGGCAAAAATATCCCACAAAGGCTGGGGAGCAAGTTGAGACAATTCAGACACGATTAGCGTCTCCTCGTTAGCAGACCCGTCTACGCATCAGGTGCGTAAGGACTGCAAGTTAAACGTTTCGGGTTGTGCCGCCGCAATTGGCACGTCAGTGACAAAATATCACTTTCCTTATCTTTTTATGCATCTTCAATGGCCTTGTTGAATAATAGGGAATAATGCTGTTATGACACACCTGTTTTGGATTAAAATGCTGATCGCATCCGGGATGCATCACCACGCTCTGGATTTAACATACTGATTTTACGTCAAGGGAATCCGCAGCCTTTATGGCTACGCAGCATAATATCTATTTATTCAACAAAGCCTTGAAAAAATTAAAGATGAGCTTGAAGGAGAGCACTATGAAATTTCCGTAGTTCAAAAAACGAACAATACTGAGTCTGAGATTATCCACATGACGCTCAAACAAGCTCTCCGTGTCGCAGCGCGTGAGTCGAAGGCAGTTCGTCGTTCGCTGATTGATAAGCTGGAGCAACTGGCTGCCTCAAAATCGCAGGCAATCACCACAGTCCCCGCATTACCGGAAAACTACATCTCCGCCCTGGAGGCCCTGCTGGAATCGAAAAAGAGTGAAGCTGCACTGGTACTAGTAAACAAAGAGCAGGCCGCCGAGATTCACGACCTCAAGAGCTTGTTCAAGGAGGGCATGACCCCAACCCAGTTCTGCAAAATGCTCAACGGCGTCAATACCCAAAAGGTTAACGGCTGGCTCGCTGAGCGCAACTGGCTACACAACGAAAGCCAATCAGGTATCCGCTGGCGTGCAACATCCTACGCTCGCGATAGATACCTGACTGAGCACCAGCATCTGATTAGCGTTCATGGTTCCGATGACTTCATTAAGCACCAGCCGGTACTCCTTCGCAAAGGCGCTGAGCGCATCCATGACTTATACCGTCGTGGCAAAGTGCCCATGAAACTCAACTGGAACGGCGATTTTACCCACCAGAAGCACGTCAGCCTTGCATCGTGAGAGGAGCAACGAATGAAACTTAAAATAGCTAACAGGATAAAGGAGCGTGAGAGGTTATTTAAGCGCTTATATGTACTAGCTCAGACCTGATCTGACAGTTACCGATTATTTATACAGGTGTCTGTCAGATTACATCTGGTTCAGATTCTTTTCTGCCCAGATCCGTTTTCCATCGAGTAAAGTGG
>NZ_JAHWCO010000132.1:0-3194 GCF_020054415.1 Candidatus Symbiopectobacterium sp.
ACCTGGAAAGCCTGCAGGTAGATCTGGACAACTGGTTGTGGCATTACAATAATGAGCGAACTCATCAGGGAAAAATGTGCTGCGGGCGTACGCCGATAGCCACTTTACTCGATGGAAAACGGATCTGGGCAGAAAAGAATCTGAACCAGATGTAATCTGACAGACACCTGTATAAATAATCGGTAACTGTCAGATCAGGTCTGAGCTAGTACAGATAAACCGATGCGTGTTTTCCGATTGGCTGGAAAAATAGGCCAGTGGATTCATTGCGCCCCCTTACTGCAACTGCGCTGAGTTTATCCGGGCAAAAACCGCTCCAGTGGTCGTCCTCTGTCATAACGACCGGTACCTGTTGATAGCACAATGCCCTTACCCGCTGTAATGCCTGCTCATCTTCTGTCAGGTCGATAAGCTGATAGGCGATACCTTGTTTATCCAAAGCACGGCACGTCGCATTGCACTGAACACAGTGCGGTTTAGTAAAAATACTAATGCGCATGGTTCGTATTTACCTTTTGGGTTAAAGTCAGTATGGTAAAGCGGCCTTGTGACACCCTTCCGCTGCCGCCTTTCTGCGAAACGCGCCTTATCGATAATCGTGGCGTGTTTAAATACTAGATGTAGATGTTTTTAATTTTAACCATACAGTATATGGTGCTTAGTGTGGGCTCATTGAGTCGGAGATCGGAATGGTGGAAGAAGACAGTGCTACCAAGGGGGAAACGGGGGCGTGGTTGAGAATAAAAAAAACGGGCCGCTGTGGGCCCGCCGGTACGTCATCTACAAAACCGGAAGATTCCTACCGTAGTAGATCTCTCGCATTTCATGATAGAGCAGATCGGTGATCCTTTTGCGCTCCACCGCTTCCAGATTTTCTGGCGCGGCGTTGAACAGATAGTGCCGCAGATCGAAATCCTTGAGCAGCATTTTGGTGTGAAACATATTCTCCTGATACACATTCACGTCCATCAGGTGATACAGAGACTTCATATCTTCCGACATAAAGTTCTGAATGGAATTGATTTGATGGTCGATGAAATGTTTTACCCCGTTGATATCACGCGTGAAACCGCGCACACGATAGTCAATGGTGACAATATCGGATTCCAACTGGTGAATCAGGTAATTCAGTGCTTTTAGCGGGGAAATCACGCCGCAGGTTGACACTTCAATATCGGCGCGAAAGGTGCACAGGCCGCCCTCGGGATGGCTTTCCGGGTATGTGTGTACACAAATATGGCTCTTGTCCAGATGCGCAACCACGGAATGGGGCAGCGGTCCGGGAAGTTCTGAGTTATCGACATCGCGCGGATCCATCGGCTCTTCGCTGACCAGAATAGTCACGCTGGCACCCTGAGGATCGTAGTCTTGCCGCGCGATGTTCAAAATATTGGCACCAATGATAGTACAGGTTTCCGTGAGGATCTCTGTCAAACGATTGGCGTTGTACTGTTCGTCAATATAGGCGATATAGCCGTCGCGATCGTCAGCGGTTTTGGCATAGCAGATATCGTAGATACAAAAACTCAGGCTTTTGGTCAGGTTGTTAAAGCCATGCAGTTTCAGCTTGTGCAATTTTCGTCACCCCCTTATGGCTGTATGCGTCAGGCTAATGCATTCAGTAGATATTGTGGCAGCGCAAAGCTACCCGTGTGGACAGCCGGATTGTAATAACGGCAGGTGATGCCTGAAGCGTGATAACGTGCCGCAAGCGCGTCCTGTGCTACCATGCGCAATGTCTGATCGTTGCTGGCCCAGGCAAAGGTCATGATGCCACCGTAATAGGTGGGGATTGCCGCCTGATAGAAGGTGACATCCGAAAAAGAGCGGTTGAGTAAGCGGTGGCTGTTGATGGCTTCATCCTGTTGCAGGAAACAGACGCCATTTTGTGCGACAAACAGGCCGCCAGGATTCAGGCAATGCGCACAGCCATCGTAAAACTCTGAGCTGAAAAGGCTTTCTCCGGGGCCGATGGGATCGGTGCGATCAGAAATGATCACATCAAACCTATCGCGGTTTTGGCTGACAAAATCAACGCCATCGGCGATCACCAGCGTTAAACGCGGATCGTCATAAGCTCCGGCACTGTGGTTGGGAAGGTACTGGCGACAGAAACTGACCACCCCCGCATCAATCTCCACCATGGTTATGTGTTCTACTTCCGGATGGCGACACACTTCGCGCAGGATGCCACCATCGCCGCCACCGACAATCAGCACGCGCTTGGCAGCGCCATGTGCCAGCAGAGGGACATGGGATAGCATTTCATGGTAGATAAACTCGTCGCGTTCGGTGGTTTGCACCACGCCATCCAGTGCCATCACGCGCCCCAGCGCCGCATTTTCGAAGATAATCAGATCCTGATGGGCGGTTTTTTCATGAAACAGCACTTGGTCAATGGAAAAATATTGGCCGAAGCTGGCATGTAACGTTTCATGCCATATCTCTTTTCGGGACATGTCAGGGCTTCCTCTGCGATAACCGCCGTGAAAATGGGCGCGCCATCATAGCTAACCCGCTGATGGCTTGCACTACGAAATTTCAGGCAGTGCGGGAAACGTTACGCGAGCACTATTTCGCGTACGCGAGCAGACCGAGCGAGTTTTGCGCCAGCGATTGACACTTTTTGGGCGTCGGTATTGGGATGTTACTCAGATCGCGGTAGCTATCCTCACCCAGGCTGGTCATATCAAAGTCACTGTAATTGTTGAGATTCCAACGGTTTTGCTGTGCAAAAGCGACCAGAACACGTCGAATATGATCGTTGGGAATGTCTTGATAGCCACAGTTGTTTTTTAGATAGACGAAAATGGCCGTCAAGTCAGCGAGATCTTCCGCCTCAAATTCATTCAGTGCGTTACTGGCTGACGAAAATCCCATCAGACTCATAAGCAGCAGTGCCCGCGCAGAGCGTTTCATGATTAAACCTGTATCAACAATCGTAAAATGACGCTATCACAGATGGGGTAAGTGGGTTCAAGGTTTATTTTACGCGTTCACGTTAGTAAAACTAGTTATTCCCTGATGTTCCAATCTGTACGGTTGAGACCAATGGTCGTGTATTCAACATGTTGATTGCAGTGTACCATATCCGGTTTTGGATGTGGAATACAGTGGCTAAAGTTTATGTAAGATGCCCGTTTTGTGAACAGACATCTCCTGTGAAAAAACACGGTTATGGCAAAAGTGGCCAT
>NZ_JAHWCO010000616.1:0-3839 GCF_020054415.1 Candidatus Symbiopectobacterium sp.
ATGATTATCAGCTTTATCTGGCTATCAACGATATCGAGCATACGAAAACGAAGGCGATGTCTCCGCAGACGAACGGCATCTGCGAGCGCTTCCATAAAACCATTTTGCAGGATTTTTATCATGTTACGTTCCGCAAGAAGTCATATGGAGACCTGGAAAGCCTGCAGGTAGATCTGGACAACTGGTTGTGGCATTACAATAATGAGCGAACTCATCAGGGAAAAATGTGCTGCGGGCGTACGCCAATGGCCACTTTACTCGATGGAAAACGGATCTGGGCAGAAAAGAATCTGAACCAGATGTAATCTGACAGACAACTGTATAAATAATCGGTAACTGTCAGATCAGGTCTGAGCTAGTACACATAAAGTAACCTGCTTTTGATGTTGGATTGACCATATCAAAATCAGGCAATTACACAATCTCGTGTACAGGGTCGAGTAGCGCGCATGTTTTCGTGCGCGAAGAACGCAGTGGTTCTCTGTTAGTTGCGTAGCACGCGCCCGACGTGGGGTGTGCAGTAGCCAACCCCCCCCCCCCCCTCGACCCCGCGCTTTTTGCGCAATGATGCCGCTGCGCGGTACCTTCGCAAACGGGGTCGCCGAACGGACCGCGCCTGACGTGCTCCCGGCACGGCAGGCGCTTTCGCCGCATCCCTGCGGCTCATCCTAGCGTCCCCTTATTGCTCAGCATCATTAGACGCCGGGGGAGGTCAAGACCTTAAAACCTCATACAACAACGCGGATTAATACAGTAGCGCGTATAGCTGTCTGCTATAACGCGAGGCGAGCGCATCGCCGGTGCCCAGCGCCGCCAGAATATCCATCATGATTTTTCGTGCGCTGCCGTCGGCGGCAGCCAGATCCTTTTTCAGCATCAGGCTTTCCAGCGCTTCTTCGTTACGTCCCACCTGATGCAACTGCAACGCCAGCTTCACTGCCAGTTCCGCGTTGTTGGGGTCGGCAGCAAGCTGTTGCTGTAACTGCTGAATCTCCGGCGTGTCAGCGGCTTGCTTGAGTAATTCAATCTGTGCCACCAGACTGTGATAACGCGTGTCCTGATCCTGCAACGGGATGGTGTCCAGTACCGCTTGCGCATCGTCGCTGCGGTTCAATTGAATCTGCACTTCGGCCAGCATCAGGCCGATATCGCTGCGCTGCTGGCTTAACTGCCAGGCGTCTTTCAACAGCGTCAGCGCTGCTGGGAGATCGCCTTCCTGAATACGCTGCTGCGCTTCTGCCACTTTCAGCTCTTCTTCACGCGGCAACACCCGTTGCAGCAGTTCGCGGATCGACTCTTCTGGCTGTGGCCCCTAGAAACCGTCCAGCGGCTGGCCGTCTTTAAACAGATAACCCGTCGGAATGGCGCGCAAAACAAACTGCGCCGCAACGCGCTGCTCGGCATCACAATCTACCCGCGCCAGAATAAACTGACCGGCATATTCCTGTGCCAGTTTGTGCAGCACTGGCGTGAGCGCCTAGCAGTGTTGACTGCGTTCTGACCAGAAATAAAACAGCACCGGCAGTTGCATGGATTGTTCCAACAACTGGTGCAGGTTGGTATCGTTAACACCCATCACGCTCGCGTAATGGGCGGTGTTAGCATTAGGGTCTAGCATGGCAGTCTCTCTCATCCGTTTCAGGGATATACCCGTCATACTTCGCGTTGCAGGTGTGTTGGCTGCGTTAGCTCACCCGAATCACTTACCTAAGTAAGCTCATCGGGATTCACTCACTCACCTGCTGCCTTTCTGCAACGCGAATTATTTAGGGTATAAATGGGGGCGAATAACGCCATTTCAAGCGGTTGTAACGTTCATCGTTCCGCCGTACTGCGTGCGGGATCGTGATGGCTATGGGTCACAATAGTATATGCCGTTAATCAAGAACGGGTGCGCAATATCCCATCCAGCCAGCGGGCGGGTAACAGGTGGCGCAGTACGGTAAGCGCATGTGCCACCAGCGTTACCGGGTAGCGCAGTTTGGGGCGCGGGCTTTCCAGCGCATGGCGCAATTTAGGAAGTATCGCTTCGGGCGGCAGGGTAAAACGCCGGGCGATTCCGGGGGTAGTGACGGGCGCTTCCGCCTGCATTTGCGATACATTATCGGTAAAGCGCGTGGCGATTGGCCCGGGTTCTATCAGGCTGACCAGCAGCCCACTGCCGTGCAGTTCCATGCGCAGCGTGTCCGACCAGGCTTCCAGCGCATATTTGCTTGCTGCGTAGGCGCCGCGTCCCGGCGTGGCGACAAATCCCATCACGGAACTGGTCTGGATAATGCGCCCTTCGCCGTGTGGCAGCATGGCGGGCAGTAAGCACTGCGTCAGTTGGTGCGTGCCAAACAGGTTGCTGGCAAACTGTTGTTCGAGTTGCTGACGCGAGATGGTGTTCAGTGGGCCATAAACCCCATAGCCTGCGTTATTAAACAGCCCGTACAATCGATTGCCGGTCAGCGCGATAACCTGCTCGGCCGCTGCATCCACGCTGTCGGGATCGTCTAAATCCAGTGCGATCCCTTCAAGTCCCAGCGTGTTCATACGCTGCACATCCTTGGCGCGGCGGCAGGCGGCCAGCACCCGATAGCCGCGCTGGCGTAAGTACAATGCCGCAATCAAGCCAATACCACTGGAGCAACCGGTGATAAAAACCGTTTTTTGCATAACTTTACCTAAGTAAAAAGCCATATTTTTTAAGGGTCATGGTCAACTAGTAATGAGACGCAAATAAGCGGTCACAGGTTCACTAACGGTTTAAGCTGTTTTGCCATCCAGTCGGCAATGAACGGCTGCGCTTCGCGTGTGGGATGGATACCATCGTCTTGCATCCATTCCGGCTTAAGATAAACCTGTTCCATAAAGAACGGCACCAGCGGGATGGAAAATTGCTGCGACAGTCGCGGGTAAATGGCGCTGAACGTGGTGGTATAGCGCTGACCGTAGTTGGCTGGCAGGCGGATTTGCATCAGTAAGGGCTGAGCATTAGCCGCTTTCACCTGATTGATGATAGTGGTAAGACCCTGTTCGATGGTCGGAGGCGGAAAGCTGCGCAGGCCATCATTGCCGCCCATTTCGATCAGTACCCAGCGTGGCTGATGTTGTTGCAGCAGTGCCGGTAAGCGCGCCAGCCCTTGTGACGCGGTATCGCCGCTGATGCTGGCGTTGACAATTGTTATGCCGTCAGGGCCCGCTTTTTGCCATTGATCATTGAGCAGAGCGGGCCAGGCGGAAGCCGCGGGCATGCGATAGCCCGCGCTCAGGCTGTCTCCCAATACCAGGAGCGTTTCCGCCGCAAAGGCGCGGGCGCTGAGTAATCTGAGTAATCCCAGCAGCAAAAGGATGTAGATATGTCTTTGAATGGAGTCTCTTCGGCAGCCACCGCGTCGGCGGAAAATATTCTGGAAGTTCATCATGTAAGTAAGCACGTCGGTCAGGGTGAACATCGGCTTTCCATCCTCACCGGAGTTGAGCTGGTTGTCAAACCCGCGCAGTCGATTGCGCTGATCGGTGAGTCCGGTTCAGTCAAATCGACGCTGCTGGGAATCCTCGCAGGGATGGATGACTGCAGTTAAGGTGATGTCAAACTGCTCGGCGAATCGTTGGGTGCCTTGGGGTCGTGTATTCAATGAGTTGATGTAGCATCAAACGTAGTACTCGCGTTCGATGTAAGTACCGATGATCCTATCGTGCATTTTGGATGATTTTGAATATCCGGGCGTCTTGCGATTGAGCCGTTGCAATCGGTTACGCAGTGTCAGATGTGCACGCTCAATACGCTGTGTATACAGCTTGCTAACAATGTGTTTTACTTTTGGAAGTTCGTCGTTGTAAGCCCTGTAGCCATC
>NZ_JAHWCO010000206.1:0-6315 GCF_020054415.1 Candidatus Symbiopectobacterium sp.
GCGCTGCTTGAGGGCCTTGTTATAAGAGGGCCAGTTGGTGATTTTAAAATTTTGTTTTGCCATGGAGACCTGATTTTGAAACAACTGTGGTGATCTGCTCCGATGATTACCCAAAAGTTCTATTTATTCAACAAAGCCCGTCGGGGGCTACAGCAAGCCTGCTTTGATGTGGAAAAGATCAAGGGCTACGGACAAAAACGCGAAATGCTGCGCGGCGTATTACCGAACTCCATCCTGCCCCGGCGGCAACCCCCTGGTATTCACGCCCGGCCGCGAGCGCGATAGAGGATATCGCTATTATTGGCGGTGGTATTGCCAGCGTACTGACAGCACGGGCGCTGCTGCGACGCGGCGTACACGTGACACTCTATTGTGAAGATGAGGCACCAGCGTTAGGCGCATCCGGTAACCGTCAGGGAGCCCTTTACCCGTTACTCAACGACAAACACGATGCGCTTTCCCGCTTTTTCGCCACCGCTTTTGGTTTTGCCCGTCGCCAGTACGATTCACTGCTGCAAGCCGGTATCGCCTATGAACATGACTGGTGCGGTGTGAATCAGATTGCCTACGATGAAAAAAGCGCGAGCAAAATCACGCAAATCTTGCACGGCAACTGGCCAATAGAGGTAGTTACGCCGCTCAGCGCTGATGAGATGGATGCAACGGCCGGATTAGCGATAGGTTTTTCAGGTGTGAGCTATGCCTAGGGTGGCTGACTGTGCCCGGTAGAGCTCACCACCCATGCGCTGAAACACGCACAACCGCTCGGGTTGGTCGTGCATTTTGCCACTAGCGTCTCTGCACTGGAAAAAAATGCATCCGGCTGGCAACTGAGGTTGGCAAACGGGCAGCAAAAAACCCATCCTGTGGTGATCCTAGCGAATGGACACCAGCTCAGCGACTGGTCGCAAACTCAGCATCTCCCCAGCTATGCGGTGCGCGGTCAGGTAAGTCATATCCCGACTACGCCGGTGCTACAAAGCTTGCAACGCGTCCTTTGTTACGATGGCTATCTGACTCCCGTCAGCACTCGTCACCAGCAGCACTGTATCGGTGCCAGCTACCAGCGAGGCGTGGTTGCCACCACTTTTAGCGCAGATGAGCAGCAGGAAAACCACCAGCGCCTCGCGGCCTGCTTGCCCGATTCAACGTGGGTGAATGACATTGACGTCAGCGGCAACGCAGCACGTCAGGGCGTGCGCTGTGCTACGCGCGATCACCTGCCGCTGCTCGGTGCCGCGCCGGATCACGCACTGACGCTACATCAATACGCGTCACTTGACGTACAGCAGCACACGACAGAACGTGTGGCCGTGGCGCCGGTTCATAAGGATCTGTTCATTATCGGTGCGCTAGGATCGCGCGGATTGTGCTCTGCCCCGTTGGCTGCCGAAATTCTGGCAGGGCAACTGTACGGAGAACCGTTGCCGCTCGATGCACCAACGCTCGCCGCGTTGAACCCGAATCGTTTTTGGGTGAGAAAGCTGCTGAAAGGCCGCGCGGTGTAATCAGCCACGCTCAAGGAGAGAGTGTCGCGGAATAACGCCAGTGGGTACGGGTATCGTTGATGAGCTGATAGCTGAGCGTCTGTCCGACGATCGAACGATTTATCGGCAGGCTTACGCTGGACGCCGGAGCCACCATCATGCTGCCCAGACGCTGTTCAGCATAGCTGATGTCGGTCAGCGTCATATGCCAGGGGGTGGGATTGTCGACCTGCAACCTTTGCCCGTCCCACGCTTGCAGCAAACGAAAACGCAGTTGTTCGCCATCAGACTCGTTGGGGTCGCCTAGCCAGGCTGGCCGAATAAACACCTTCAGGCGCAAGCGCAGCGGCAACACCACGCTTTGCGTGTGGCGCGTCACCTCCGCGGTGTTCGGTGGAATTTGATAGACGTTAAGCCACAGCAGCGATTCCTTGTCTTTGACAACCCCCTGACGCGAGGTGAGCAACAAACGCAAAGAACGCTCCTCACCCGGCTTCATACTGAATACCGGCGGTACGGCGATCAACGGCGTTGTAGCACGCTCGGGTGGGAGCAGCGGATCGCCCGCATCACTCCAGACCTGCACCAGCGTGTGCTGTTTTTCTGAATTGGACAGCATGAGCGATGTGGACATCTCGCCGTTGTGCAGAATCACGCGAGTGCCTTCAACATTAACCACGGCGAATGCAGGCTCCGCACCCATCAAGCAAAGCACGTACAGCATCCCGCTGATGACTTTCTGCACACTACTGGAAACTGACCATGATCTGCAATTGCGCATTGACTGTCCCCGGTTTAATCGGTTGTTGATTAATCGCTTCCAGCGATGCGGTAAAATCTCCGGCATAAATTTCTGTGCTACCCGCAGAGACCCTGGTGGTTAATTCTTTAAAGGCGTACCACCCGCGCGGGTTGCCGGTGCCGTATGAGGTTAAATCCGGCAGTAGATTGATGGCTTGCCCTCGGCTGTTGAAAATACGGATACCGACGCAAGAGGCCTCAGCTCGTTCCGCTACCGTACTGATTATCCAGCAACCAGGTTAAGCCGCCGCTGGTGACCAGCCCCAACGACTGCGCCGCCGCCATCGCGGCGGGCTTGTTCACCAAAAAATCCATCGAGACATTCGCCGCCGTGAGGGTTGACACATTGGTGCTAGATAGTGCTCCGGATTTACACTGTATGGTGACGGAGAACCCCGCACGGCTGGTGCCTCCCTGACGCAACTGATTGGCGGTGATCAACGGCAGAATCACGACATTCGGAAAATCATCCACGCGACAAGACGCGCCGCGTACAAAGGTCACCCCCGTCGCGTACAGGCTCTAGGTACCAGACCAGTCATAGTGCCATCCTTCATATTTGGTTGCAGAATCAGCACCCTCAGTCACATTCGCGCTGAGTCCCGGCCCTTTAAACGCGGTATAGCCGTGAGGCTGACTGTAGAGGTAGGTGTAGCTATTATAGGGATTGCCATACCACGTGGTGCTGTCGATACGGAACACCTCCATCAAGATATCGCTGAAGGCGCTGGCCGGAATATAGATATAGGTGCCATCGGAGAACCAGTCGGACGGCGTCAGTTGCCGACCCTGCCAGTAGCGGGAAAAGTAGGCACCGCTCTTTAAATGGGTGAGTCTGACCGAAACATTGCGCACATAGCTGTAGTAGGCACCGTCAATCTCACTGGCCGCATACATTCCGGCATATCCGCTATCGCCATTGGTGGCATACATCTCGAACAAGCTGCTGGCATCCTCGACCGCACAGCGAAACAAGATTTGATTAGCAGTAAACGCTGTCTGCGCGCCCTGACTCAGAAAGCTGATTGAGCTGCTCGCCAACAAAGTACCTGAGGGCTGAAAGGTGCCGCTGCTAAGGCTTATCACGCCGGGCATACCAATGTTTCTGCCGTTACAGGTATCGCACGCGCCATTCTAGGCGGTTGTGGTATAGCCTGCATTGCGCGCTGCCTGCGATAACGAGGTGGCACTGGTGACCAGAATACAGGCGCTGTATGCCTTCTGGCTCCCGAGTAACAGCACGGCCAGCCAGAATATGATACGTGATGTCATGGCGACCTCCGAAGCTGACAAGGCAGATCAAGATGGGTGAAAGCGTCGCTGCCGCACGGCGGTAAACGGTAGCTGACCGCACATTGCTCCCCAGACTGCGGGCCCCATACCACCTGCAAGGTGCCGCGTTCTTCGGCAAGGCGGGCGTAAATTTGACCACCTTGCCCGACCATGCCAACGCTGTCGCCTGCCGCCGTTACCACATCCGCGCCCATTATGGAAAAACTCCCGTCCTCAAGTTGCGTGGCGATCAGCACCGCCCTCCCTTGCAAGGTGGAAAAACTGACCTGCGCCAAGGCTCCCGCTTAAGGGACCACGCGCTGACTGCCACCTTGCAATTCAGTTTCATCGTTCATGGTGCTGGCATCCAGCGTAATGGTGTTATAACGGTATGGGGCCAGCGACGGCAAGATGGCGTAACCAAAGCGATCGACCGTAGCACCCTGACCATTGCGCACCATCGCCCCTTCGGCACCCGGTGCGCGGATCAACGCGAAGGTATCGCTGGCATAAGGCCCAAGCGTCACCACGCCCTGATGCAACACCAGCGTACTGGCGGCTCCGACGCCAAATTGGCGATAGTTGTCGCCTTGCGCCACCGAAGCGCACAGCGCACCCAGAGAAGTCGTTTGTTGTGCGCTACCGCCAAATGTCATGGCGTTACCGCCCTGTTGATAATTCTCTACCACGGTGTAGGCAGACCATGTTAACTGCCTGTCGTCGCCTGAAGACACCGCCACACTCAGCGTGCCTGAACGTGACGCGCCAGTGCGGTTCATGTCCAACGAGACCTTAGAGCGGGTGCTCCCGACATCAAAGGGCACAGAGAAACCGAGCGCGACAAGGGTTTCGGTATAGCGCTACTGACCGATGTTGTCGTAGTCCCCATCACTGACGCTGACGAAATTACGTCCCCGTTCCCACACGGTGCGCTGGCGTGCCACGCTCAGGTTATAACTGATGTTTCGCCAGGAATTATTGTAGCCGAGTTGCAGTTGAGTAACGCGTGATGATTCACCGTAATAGCTGCTGGTACTGGCCGACATGTTCAGCACACCCCACGAGCCCATCGCCTGGCTCACCGTGGCGGAAAAACGGTTTTTTGATTCAGGCTGTCTGACCAGTAGCTTCCATCATTGCGATAGTGGCGGCGCTGACCGAGCACATTTTGCAGATCGCGAAAACCGGTGGTGGAATAGTGCCAGGCAGCCAGTACCACGCTGGTGCCGCTGGAAAAGGTGCGACCGTAGCTGAGTTAACTACGCCAACCCGACTCAGTATGACCATTTACATCCGCATGCGACCAGGTCGCGTTCGTCCCGAAGGCTCCGATAGGAGTGGCGATTACCGTACCAAACAAGCCCGCGACATAGTCATCCGCAACGCGTACACCGCCGTTGAGCGTTAACACATTATTGAGGCCATGCTGGACAACGCCTTCGGCAAATTGGTTATCGATGCTATTAAAATGGCGTACGCGCCCCATAGCCACTTCGTATTGCCAGTTACCGGGACGCACTGAATCAGGGACGGAGGCATAGGGTACGGTAAAGGTTGATACCCGCACGTTGGCCTCGAACACCTCTACCTGCAAGTCCCCGCGATCCTGCGTGTTATACAAATCGCTGATCACGAAAGCACCGGTCGGAACGCTGGTTTCATAGATAATCTGCCCTAGTTGCCGCACCACCACACGCGCCGAAGCCCCCGCTACGCCGCGCACTTCGGGTGCAAATCCTCTACGCCCCTGCGGCCACATGCGCTGATCGCTGGCAAGCTTGGCGCCATTGAATGACAAACTGCCGAACAGGCTATTACTGGTGTATCTGTCACCCAACGTCAGCATGCTTTCAATGGCGGGGATGGGTCTGTCCACCTAGGTGCGCACCGCGTTGTATTTATATTTGCTTCCACTGACGCTGCTGTCGTAATAGCGCAGATTCCCTTGATGGCGAACCTGCCACAAACCAATATTGGAACCAGCATTCAACGCACTCCACAAATAACCGTAGCGATAATTGTTGTCACGATTTTCCGTGCGGTAGTAGTTGGTGTTATGGCGTAATGACAGCGCATGGATACCACTGTCCCACTCCGAAACCGGAATATAGCCGCGTGGAGTGCGCAACAATGCCTGCTGTGCCACCACCAGATTGAGGCGCAAGGCGGTGAGATCCACCTCTTCGGCCACGCTTTTGCCGGTATCGCTCAGTAACACACATTCTGCTGGTTGCCGTGGTGCGTTGCGATTTACACGTATGGCCGTTTTTTCCAGCAAGGCCGGAGAGAGGCAGGCCTTCACGCACTCTTCGGCGGTGGTGATAAACAGCACCGTCTCACTGGCGGCGGCTTTGTTGAATAAATAGAACTTTTGGGTAATCATCGGAGCAGATCACCACAGTTGTTTCAAAATCAGGTCTCCATGGCAAAACAAAATGTTAAAATCACCAACTGGACCTCTTATAACAAGGCCCTCAAGCAGCGCGATTCTCTAACCGTATGGCTAGATGAATCAGCCATTGCTGCATGGACGGAAAAAAACACTACTGAACGGCGTGGACGACCGCTCTACTACTCAGATATGGCCATCACCACAGTCCTGATGATGAAACGAGTGTTTGGCCTTTCATTGAGGGCTTTACAGGGCTTTGTTGACTCGATTTTTAAACTGATTAAATTGTCGCTGCATTGTCCAGACTATTCGCTGCTCAGCAAGCGAGCAAAGACAGTGAACATCAGCATAAAAACGCCAACC
>NZ_JAHWCO010000684.1:0-4124 GCF_020054415.1 Candidatus Symbiopectobacterium sp.
TTCGGAACCCGGCGGTTCTGGTTAACCAGCGCATCAATGCCGCCTTCAGCAGCCAGTTCCTGATAACGGTAAAATGTATCGCGTGACACGCCCATGATCTTGCAGGCTTTTGATACGTTACCGAGTTCTTCGGCGAGATTGAGCAGGCCAGCTTTGTGTTTGATAATGGGATTGTTAGTATGAAGCATGAGAGTTACCTCGCGTTTTGTTTAAGGATTAGACACCCATATCAAAACCGGTAACTCTCAACCTTTCAAGGTCAAGTGTCAGATCTAGTCGCGACTAATACACTTTGGAGTCGTCAGAGTAGTCAACGCGGTCATGCCTCTGGTCTTTGTTATCACTTATTGCACTTTCCTCACGTAGTATAAGAATCGATGTACTAGCAAACGAGATTCTAGATTATCGTTGAGGAAAGATGCAATGGCAGGTGATTTTGATTCTGTTTTCTCTTTCACATAGTGAAACTTAATTACCGTAACCAGTCCCAGATAGATCCAGTTTGTCCCAGGTAGATCCACATTTATCGCACGTTTCCCTTTTAAATATCTCACGTCCTATCAGGTGGGGGAAAGATGGGGTGAATGCCCGGTAGGTGCTTCTGGTTTAGCAGAGGTATAAGGGGAAGTTAACCCTATAGCGTGGAACTCACATGTCACTACCTGACTCTCCCTGGCAGTTAATTGCGCTGCTGTTTGTGCTTTCGCTGCTGCCGCTGATTATCGTAATGGGCACCTCGTTTCTCAAACTGGCGGTGGTCTTTTCCGTCTTGCGCAATGCCCTGGGGATCCAGCAGGTGCCGCCAAATATGGCGCTGTATGGCCTTGCGCTGGTGCTGTCGCTGTTTATCATGGCCCCAACGCTGCTTGCGGTAAAGGCGCAGTGGCATCCTGTCGCCGTTGAGGGCGAACCTGCCTGGATGAGCGGTTGGGACAGCCAGGCGTTGACGCCCTATCGTCACTTTCTGATAAAAAACACTGAAGATAAGCAGGTGCATTATTTTCAGAATCTGGTTGCGAAAACCTGGCCGGAAGAGGCGCGTCGCATGGTGAAGGACGACTCCTTACTCATTTTGCTGCCAGCGTTCACGGTCAGCCAATTGACCCAGGCGTTTCGTATCGGCTTATTGATATACCTGCCGTTTCTTGCCATTGACCTGCTGGTGTCCAATATCCTGCTGGCTATGGGGATGATGATGGTCTCTCCCATGACTATCGCCTTACCGTTCAAGCTGTTGATTTTTCTCTTGGCCGGCGGTTGGGACCTGATCCTTGCTCAGTTAGTACAGAGTTTCGTATGAATGAAGCCACTCTGACGCACCTGATGACCCAACTGTTGTGGATCGTCTTGCTGACCTCATTGCCGATCATTGTTGTCGCTTGTGTAGTCGGCGTACTGGTTAGCTTGTTACAAGCGTTGACGCAGATACAGGATCAGACCCTGCAATTTATGATCAAGCTGCTGGCCGTGGCGCTGATGCTTATGGCGACCTATCACTGGCTTGGCGGCATCCTGCTGGGATATACACGCCAGGTGCTATTGCAAATAAGTGCGCATGCATGAATCTGGTGCTTAACGAAGAGATCGCGCATCTGGCTTTCCTTATGATGCGCCCGCTGGGGATGACCCTGCTGTTTCCGCTGTTGCAGGCAGGGAACTTGGGGTCGCCATTAGTGAGAAACGCGGTGTTAATGGCGATTGCATTGCCGATGTTGGCAGTGGTGCCAATGCCCCAGGATATGGGCGAGGGGTGGACATGGTTGAGCTATATTCCCGGTGAATTGCTTATCGGACTGGTATTGGGATTCTGCGGCGCAATTCCTTTTTGGGCCGTGGATATGGCGGGATTTATTATCGATTCACTGCGCGGTGCAACCATGAGTGCGGTATTCAACCCTGCGATGTCTGTCCAGTCGTCACTTTTTGGTTTGTTGTTCAGCCAGTTTCTGTGTGCGCTGTTTTTTATTAGCGGCGGTATTAATTTGCACCTGAGCGTACTGTATGACTCTTACCATTACCTACCGCCTGGTAAGACGCTGGCGTTTAATCAGCCGCTGTTGGATTTTATCAAGGAGGAGTGGCAGGCGCTCTATCACCTGTGTTTAAGCTTCTCCTTGCCTGCCGTGTTAGTGATGGTGTTGACAGATATGGCGCTGGGGCTGTTGAATCGTTCGGCGCAGCAGTTGAACGTGTTCTTTCTGGCTATGCCCATCAAAAGCCTGTTGGTTTTGTTGCTGCTGATCGTATCGCTGCCCTATGCGTTGCACCACTATCTGGTGGAGAGCGAACGCCTCTACCAGCATGTTGGCGAGTGGTTGGTTCAACATGAGTGAGAAAACGGAGCAACCCACCCGAAAAAGGCGGCAGGATGGTGAAAAAGAGGGGCAGGTGATCAAAAGTGTTGAGCTGACTTCTGGTGCACAACTGCTCGCTTTATTTCTTTTTTTTCATTTTTTTTCCGATGTACTGGTACAAAACATCACCTTGCTCATCCAGGAATCTCTGCGCGTTATTAATGCCCCTTTCTCCTATGCGCTGGGTACGATTGTGCGCGCGCTGGTGAAGGAGTGCGGGCTGATGCTGCTTTATCTGGGAGCGATGGTAAGCGTTGCCACCGTTTTCAGCGTGCTGATTCAAATCGGTTTTGTGGTTGCCAGTAAGGCCGTAGGTTTCAAGGGGAGCAAACTTAACCCGGTGAACAACCTTAAACAGATTGTTTCCTGGCGCAGCGTGGTTGAACTGCTCAAATCCTGTTTGAAGGTGGTGCTGCTGTGCGTGATTTTTCTCTTGTTGTTCTATGCCTACGCGTCGACGTTTCGCGCGTTGCCTTACTGCGATCCCCACTGTGCGTTACCCACTTTTTCCTCCATCATGAGTTTTATGTGGCTTGGCATGCTGGGATTTTATCTGGTACTGGCAGTGGCGGATTATAGCTATCAACGTTTTCATACGTTGAAGCAGCAGCGGATGAGCAAGGAGGATATCAAACAGGAAAACAAGAACCGGGAAGGCGATCCAGATATTAAACAGCGCCGTCGTGCCCTACAGCGCGAAGTGCAGAGCGGCAGCCTGGCACAAAACGTCAGGCAATCGGCGGTGATTGTGCGCAATCCGACGCATTTGGTGGTTTGCCTGGGATACGATCCCGAGACGATGCCAGTGCCGCGCGTGTTGGAGAAAGGCAGGGATGCCATGGCGCAACACATTGTCGAGTTGGCGCAACGTGAGGGCATTCCTATGGTAGAAAACATCCCTCTGGCGCGAACGCTGTTTTATGATGTGAAATGCGGCGAGCGTATCCCTGATGCGCTTTTCGAACCGGTTGCCGCGCTGCTGCGCATTGTCTTGCAGATCGATTACGCGCCTCGCAAGGAGGTCGGTGGCGAGGAGGCAAACTGACAGGCAAAAAAAAAAGACCGGGCCAAGGTACGGTGCCGGTCAAAGCGCAAAGAGAACCATATGGAGTTGTGCTCTTTGCAAAATCGATACGTATCGCGCGTTTACTGATTGTCAGCGTGCGTATTAACTCACTGATGTAGGCCACAATTGGTCAAGAGGTTTTCATACAGCCTTATCCCGATAAGCGGGCTGGTGTATTTGTTGTATAACGTGTCATGGTGCGTCTTGAGATAGTCAGAAAATGACGCTTCAGCCAGCAATCTTTTGATCTTCAACTAGCTGATTTTCAAGTGATTGAAGTTGTTGATGTACACATCCAGCGAGTGATAATTTTTATGCATCATCTGCTGAAGCAGCGCCGTAATCTGCTCAAGCTCAGATAAGAACGTATCGTAATCGGTCAATATTTTCGGTCGTGTATTCAATATGTTGATTGCAGTGTTAAATGTCCGGTTTTGTATGTGGAATACAGTGGCTAAAGTTGATGTAAGATGCCCGTTTTGTGAACAGACATCTTCTGTGAAAAAACAAGGTGATGGAAAAAGTGGCCATCAGCGTTACCGTCGTCAGTCATGCAAACACGAATGGCTACAGGGCTTACAACGACGAACTTCCAAAAGTAAAACACATTGTTAGCAAGCTGTATACACAGCGTATTGAGCGTGCACATCTGACACTGCGTAACCGATTGCAACGGCTCAATCGCAAGACGCTCGGATATTCAA
>NZ_JAHWCO010000233.1:0-1761 GCF_020054415.1 Candidatus Symbiopectobacterium sp.
AAGCTTTGTCAGCCAGCACCACATAACCACGACGCTTCATGCTGCCATTCTGGCGCTGAACACCAATACCGTCCAGAAGACGTAATGCGAACTGGCTTTCGTGAGCCTGTCCGGGGCTCAGCAGGATGTTTAACGGGAGACCACTTTGAAGCCGAGGGCCTTTTCAGGTTCACTAGGCGCGGAACTCATCGAGGCGCGGGCATCTCGCCCACAGAGACGCCGGATAGATTGAAGCAAGCCCACCATTAGTCAAAAATCAGTGTTGCAAAAATGGGGGTGACCATAGATTTTCCGTCATAGGCCAGATCGAGGCGCGAGTAAAGTGAGGGCTGCTGGCTGTGCTATGAGCTTCTGACAAATTCCCATGTGTGCTTGGGAATGCAGAATTTGGTCAGCAATGCATCGCTGCTGACCACCTTTTCGACTACTTGCAGACACATCTGGTGCAGTTCTGCAGTTGCCGCTTCCAACTCTTCAATCTGCGCCAACGTGAACTGATAGTAAGCATTTTCACACCAGTAGTGCTCACCGTACATGGTGTGAAAGTTGAAACCAAACTCTGTCGCCTTTTCACGCCAATCCTGGCGTTCGGCAATATCAACGCGCTTCATGCTTATGTCCCTCAGCCACCCATACTGCGAGAAGAGGAGCTGGAAACGGTGCTGGCGCTGCTACGTTGCATACTGGTCTGCTTGGCAACGCTTTCGCCAAAACCACCACGGGTGATGGTGTTAGTGGTAGCGGGTTTAGGAGCCAGTACTGTTTTGGGGACGGTAACGGTACGACCTGAAGTGGCAGCGCCGTAGCTTTTACCGCTGGCGTCAACGAATTGACCGTTGGCTGGACTTGCCGGAGAGCGGGAAGAGAACAGCGGCTGCTGGGCAAAGCCCGCGCCCCCACTCATCATGCGGCCCATCATGTAACCGGTCATCAGCGGCATCCAGGAACTGCTGGTTTGTGTTGGCTGAGCGGCGGTGCCTGCCTGAGCCGGTACTTGTGTACATTGCGCTTCACCAAATTCTGCGATGCAGTCTTCTTTGCTGGCGTATTTCGGTGCGGTTTTTTCGGCTTCTTTCGGTGCGTTGTTGTACGCCGTGGTGCACTGTGCGCTCATGGACGGATTCGCTGCCGAGCAGTCATCCGCATTTTGATACATCGACACGGTTTCGTCGTTCTGTTCGCAACCGGCCAGAATAAACGCAGCACTGATCGCAAACGCAACCGGTGCCAGACGATAGGAGCTCCACCCTTTTCGGAAAGCGTAATTCTTTATATTTTCTTTACGTTTCATGTTGTTACCCAGGATGGTAAGGCGTCAAAGCCAAAGGTGTGCCAAGTGTGCACTAGCATAGGGGATGGCTGGCTGAATTTAAAGCATTACGCCTGTCAGAACGCCTGCTCTTTACGTTGCTATACCCAATAAACCTCAAGATGCAGGTTTGAGCACCTGAAAACGATCGTGAATTCTGGACGTCAGCGAGTCCGCTATTTCTGGTAGCGTATTGGGGAAAAAATTGAATATTGCATCCCGAAAATCGCGCGTGTTTTCAAAATAGCGATTATTCCGTGCATGCTCATTCATCACTTTCCACAGGCGTTCTATCGCGTTCAGATTCGGACTGTAAGGGGCTTTGTTGAATAAATAGAACTTTTGGGTAATCATCGGAGCAGATCACCACAGTTGTTTCAAAATCAGGTCTCCATGGCAAAACAAAATTTTAAAATCACCAACTGGCCCTCTTATAACAAGGCCCTCAAGCA
>NZ_JAHWCO010000099.1:0-2586 GCF_020054415.1 Candidatus Symbiopectobacterium sp.
CGGAAGTTCTCCAGGTCGTGTCGTTGCCAGATGGAGCGCACGCCGCTGCCGGAGATAAATACGCCCTTTTTACGCAGCTCATTACTGGTCCGGTGCTGCCCATGGGGCGGGAACTCAATAGCATAATCAACAACCGCGCGTTCAGTGGCTTCGTTGGCGCGGTTCTTCAGGTTCGGAACCCGGCGGTTCTGGTTAACCAGCGCATCAATGCCGCCTTCAGCAGACAGTTCCTGATAACGGTAAAATGTATCGCGTGACACGCCCATGATCTTGCAGGATTTTGATACGTTACCGAGTTCTTCGGCGAGATTGAGCAGGCCGGCTTTGTGTTTGATAATGGGATTGTTAATATGAAGCATGAGAGTTACCTCGCGTTTTGTTTAAGGATTAGACACCCATATCAAAACCGGTAACTCTCAACCTTTCAAGGTTCAGTGTCAGATCTAGTCGCGACTAATACAGCTACGCCTCTTTGCCCGGCACGGCGCACGTCATTTCGCCCATCTCTTTCAGTTTCTTCGAGAGATCGCGACGCTCTTTCGACAGATCGGCATTCTTGATGATGTATTCATCCACGCGATCTTCATAGTCACCGCGCATGGTGGCGATAATGCCCTGAACATCTTCAATACTCGTGCCCGGTTTCAGGTATTCGCTCAGGTTATCCAGCAGCAGCACGCGCTTCTGGTTATCACGGATTTTCTTCTCGTTATCGACAATTTCACGTTGCAATTTGTTCTTGCGACGGAAAATTCGCACAAACTCGAGCACATCTTGGAAACAGTGCTTGGTCGCCTTATCCATTGTTATCCCCTCACGTGGATCAGTTAACTTTGAGATCAACGGTGTGTTGACCGTCACTCCGCTCACGATACAGGGGAGTGACTATGCTCGACAAGTCGGTTTTTCAGTTCCGCCGACTGCCGCCCCTTCAAAGGGGTAAATCGGTGACAATATCAACGATAATAGACGGCAATACGTTGATTGCGTACCTGTTCAATCTCCACCTGGGTATCAAAAATGGATTCCAGCACCGAGGATACCATTACTTCTTCCGGCTTGCCGTTGTAAACAATTTGCCCTTTGCGCATCGCAATAATGTAATCCGAGTAGGCCGACGCAAAATTGATATCATGAATGACCAATACGATGGTTTTTCCCAGCTCATCCGCTGCGCGACGAATCTGTTTCATCATCGCTACCGCGTGTTTCATATCGAGATTGTTCAACGGCTCATCCAGCAGCACGTATTCGGTATCCTAGCACAATACCATCGCCACATAAGCGCGCTGGCGCTGACCGCCAGACAGTTCGTCCAGGAAACGATCTTTAAACTCGGTGAGATTGAGGAAAGCCAATGCATCGGCAATGCGAGTGCGATCGTCAGCATTCAATCGCCCTTTGGTATAGGGATAGCGACCAAAACCAACCAACTCTTCAACGGTGAGGCGGCTGGTGAAACGGTTTTCCTGACGCAACACCGAGAGGCAGGTCGCCATCTGCTCACCGGGAGTAGTGGCAATATCCATCCCATTGACGGTAACGCGACCGCTATCCGCCGCCAGTAAGCTGCTTATGACCGATAATAGGGTGGATTTCCCTGCCCCGTTAGGCCCAATGATTGACGTTACGCCACCCCGAGATATGGTGGCGGTAATGTCATTCAGCACCACTTGATCGTAATAGGCATTGGTTAGATGCTCGATCTCAATCACACGGCAACCTTTTTCAATAACAACAAGATAAACAGTGTCCCACCGATAAATTCAATCACGACGGACAACGCTCCCGCCATTTTCAGCAGGTGCTCCAGGATCAGTTGCCCGCCGACCAGGGATATCACCCCAAGCAGAAATGCCGTGGGCAACAAAATGCGATGCTGGCTGGAGCCAGCCACCAGATAAGCCAGATTGGCCAGATTGGCCACCATAAAGCCCAGAAAAGTGAGCGGGCCGACCAGCGCAGTAGAAACCGCCACCAGTACCGACACCAGCAGCAGGATCAGGGTGACGCTGCGGTTAAAGTTGATACCCAGATTCACCGCGCTGTTACGCCCCAACGCCAGCACATCCAGCTCGAAACGCCGTCGCCAGATAACGATGGCAACCATCACTACGATCAGCGCGGTCAATGCGATCAGCTCCGGCACTGCGCGGATAAAGGTGGCAAACATACGCCCTTGCAATACGGCAAACTCCGTGGGCGTCAGTAGACGCTGCATCAGGCTCGAAGAGCTGCGAAACAGCGTGCCGCAGATAATGCCGACCAGCAGCACCAGATGCAGGTTGTCGCGCCGCCCCAGAAACAGCCAGCGATAAATCACAGCAGAAAACATCACCAGCAGTAGCGCTTCACACAGAAATTTGCCGCTGACGCCCACCCAGGGAATGCCTTTGGCGGCTTTGTTGAATAAATCAGAACTTGTAACGACTGCGCCCATACGGTCCGATTGTTACGTGATGCGAATACTGTTCGGCATTCCTAATAGCGTGATCCGGTTAAGCGCTTTGACCATGGCCATGGCTTCACCCACCTGAGCATCGTAGTCTCTCAGACTTAGATGACCACCCAGAAGCCTTTTGAACC
>NZ_JAHWCO010000231.1:0-2603 GCF_020054415.1 Candidatus Symbiopectobacterium sp.
ATGCAGCAATGGCTGATTCATCTAGCCATACGGTTAGAGAACCGCGCTGCTTGAGGGCCTTGTTATAAGAGGGCCAGTTGGTGATTTTAAAATTTTGTTTTGCCATGGAGACCTGATTTTGAAACAACTGTGGTGATCTGATCCGATGATTACCCAAAAGTTCTATTTATTCAACAAAGCCGCCATCGGCGTGTTGGGTCGTGTATTCAATATGTTGATTGCAGTGTGAAATGTCCGGTTTTGGATGTGGAATACAGTGGCTAAAGTTGATGTAAGATGCCCGTTTTGTGAACAGACATCCCCTGTGAAAAAACACGGTTATGGCAAAAGTGGCCATCAGCGTTACCGTCGTCAGTCATGCTAACACGGATGGCTACAGGGCTTACAACGACGAACTTCCAAAAGTAAAACACATTGTTAGCAAGCTGTATACACAGCGTATTGAGCGTGCACATCTGACACTGCGTAACCGATTGCAACGGCTCAATCGCAAGACGCTCGTATATTCAAAATCATCCGAAATGCACGATAGGATCATCGGTACTTACATCGAACGCGAGTACCACGTTTGATGCAACATCAACTCATTGAATACACGACCGCATCCAAGGAGTGACTTATTGGGATAAAGTGTGCAATCACTCACATAATTAACGTGTTGTGTGTGATGACAATCACAGGTGGCTCGACGGGAAGTGTGACAGCGGTCGTTTGTTGACCACCGTGTAGCAACAAAAAAGGGCACCCGTAGGTGCCCTCTTGAAAAGGAATGCAACCAGCAGCGCGTTATTTGCTGCTCTTGTCCTGCAACTGTTCCACGCTTTCCATTTGCGGCAAGCCTGTCGTCGCAGAGGAGGACAGCAACCCGGTTTCGACGTAGTTGAACAGTTTTTCTCGCGTATCAATGATATCCAGGTTACGCATCGTCAACTGACCAATACGGTCATCCGGTGAGAACACCGAGTCGCCTTTTTCCATCGTCAGACGTTCCTGCTTGTAGGTCAGGTTATCCGACACTGTATTCAGGATGGAATAGTCATTACCGTGACGCAGTTCCAGCGTCACTTCACCGTTAACAGCACCGGCCACCCAGCGTTGCAACCCATCACGCAGCATCAGTGCTTGCGGATCGAACCAACGCCCCTGATACAGCAGACGGCCCAACTGACGACCGTGAGCATGGTATTGCTCAATGGTATCTTCATTATGAATACCGGTAACCAAACGCTCGTAGGCAATGTGCAGCAGCGCCATGCCGGGGGCTTCATAGATGCCACGGCTCTTCGCTTCGATAATACGGTTTTCAATCTGATCGCTCATGCCTAAACCGTGACGACCACCAATGCGGTTGGCTTCCAGCATCAGTTCCACATCATCGGCAAAAGTTTTGCCATTCAGCGCCACCGGATAGCCGCGTTCAAAACGTACCGTGATTTCTTCTGCCGCAATCTTGACGTTCTCATCCCAGAACTTGACGCCCATGATCGGGTTAACGATCTTCACGCTGGAGTTCAGGAATTCCAAATATTTCGCTTCGTGCGTTGCGCCCAGCATGTTGGAGTCGGTCGAGTAGGCCTTTTCTGCGGACATCTTATAGTTGAAGCCAGACTGCACTATAAACTCGGACATCTCCTGACGGCCGCCCAGTTCATCAATAAAATCCGTATCCAGCCACGGCTTATAGATTTTCAGTTCAGCATTGGTCAGCAGACCGTAGCGGTAGAAACGCTCGATATCGTTACCTTTATAAGTACTGCCGTCACCCCAGATATTCACTCCATCTTCTTTCATGGCCGCGACCAGCATGGTGCCGGTTACCGCACGGCCCAGCGGGGTAGTGTTAAAGTAGGTCAGGCCGCCCGTGGTGTTATGGAAAGCACCGCACTGAATTGCGGCAATGCCTTCCGCAACCAGCTGCTTGCGGCAGTCAACAAGACGGGCATTTTCTGCGCCATACTCCATTGCGCGACGAGGGATCTCTTCATAGTCATCCTCATCCGGTTGTCCCAGGTTTGCGGTGTAAGCATAAGGAACCGCCCCTTTTTTACGCATCCACAGCAACGCTGCACTGGTATCCAGGCCTCCGGAGAACGCAATGCCAATACGCTGACCTGCCGGAAGGTGCTTGAGAATCGTCGTCATAAAATAAATCCCTGCTCGATAGACTTATGGAGAGAAGCTTAACAGCCACACCACGATATGTTACGCCATGCATTGATGAGAAAAAATCAGATCGTTATACGCGCGGCGGCACGCGCATGTACCGATACTGTTCGTCACTCAACAAATGCATATTTATGCAAAATAAATGAGTTATAATTTAAACATCTTTTTGCCGCGACAGGAAGAGCCCAGTGATGATTTCTGCAAAAAACCGTCAATGTCGCTAAGCCACCTTTGAATGTAACGGTATCTATGGATTTCTAACACAGAGAATATGCAATGAAGAACAGCTCGGAGAGGAAGGCTTTGTTGAATAAATAGAACTTTTGGGTAATCATCGGAGCAGATCACCACAGTTGTTTCAAAATCAGGTCTCCATGGCAAAACAAAATTTTAAAATCACCAACTGGCCCTCTTATAACAAGGCCCTCAAGCAGCGC
>NZ_JAHWCO010000364.1:0-1648 GCF_020054415.1 Candidatus Symbiopectobacterium sp.
CCACAACCGCCGTCATGTTCGTGCGCCTCGGGCTGGCTACTTACGCTCAGGCAATCGGCGGGTAACTCGAGGTCTTGCCTGCCGGGGTATTGCCGTTGCGGGTTGCTGGTCCACCGTCTGGCTGAAGGCTGTCTGGTGGGTCTCTGAGAGACATAATGTATCTTAAAGGTACATTATGTCAAGCATAAAAAAACCCGCACTTGCGGGCTCTTATCAAGATTTTTTCTTGTTTAAGCTAACGTCTTGTTTTTCCAGAAAAAATAACAGTACCTATTATTGAGCAACGACTATTTACTTGTATATACTGTTCTGGCCAGTTTTTATTTAGTGCCTTCAAATATTTTTTGCCACTATCTTCAATAAGTCTCTTAAATGTAGCTTCCCCCGAGTCAAGCAACAAAGCTATTACATCATCACCATGAGTGGCTTCAACTTCTGGATCAACAAAAATCATCTCGCCAGGCGAGTATTCTTCTATCATCGAGTCACCAACAACTCTTAAAATGTAAGTCATTTCGCTACAAGGAACAGGGCATGGATACTGTTGCAAAAAATTATCATCCTTCTCTGGCTCTTGAATAAAAGTCCAAGATCCCGCCTGAACCCACGAGATAAGCGGAGCCATTCGTATTGCAAGATTAGTTTCAGATATATTATTTATATTAACAGTATTACTTAATTGGTGTTCACTGTCTAGCCAACCGACAGCTAAAGAAAAGCATTTTTCGATATGGCGAGCTAAGTCATCCCCAATCTTTTTTGTCGGATTTTTCCCGATGATACGACTAACTTGAGTGGATTCACGGTCAATAAAAGTAGCGAAGGAATTATTTCCCCCAACACTATCACGAAGCTTTCTGGCGTTATCTCGCCTGATTTCATCATTAGTTTTCATATTGCCAACATTCTATCGATATGTATCAATCAGGTACAAGTGTCTTGCGTGTTCATTTTTATTCTGTATAATGTACACAGGAGGTACCAATGAAAGAGTTTTGGGATACATTAACAATCGCAGAGCAACATAAGCTTGCTCATAAAGTTGGCAGTAGCCGTGGATACTTGCGACTAATATTTAATGGTTACAAAAAAGTAGGTTTTTCTCTTGCCAGAAGTTTGGAGGAGGCAACCGATGGTGCTGTAACCAAAGCTCAATTACGTCCTGATATTTATGAAAACCTAGTAGGGGCACCACAGAAAGCTAAATATTATCAATACTTATCTGCCTAACCAGCAGTACCGCTCTTCACAACGGACACTCGTCCTACGGAAGCCACCGACAACGTGGCGAACTCAACATCCCACAGTAACAAACTCACTGTGACTGCCTCACGGCTTCGTCACGTCTGTTGATTACCACATTACACCACAGGTGCCGTGTCTCTACACGTGCATCCGATAACCTGTTTTTTTCAATAAGGAAAGTATCACAAATGGAACGTGCAAAAACACGCAAAAATTCTGCGGTTGAGTTCATTAGCCGTCACCTCGTTACAACAGCATATCAGGCGATTGCCCGAATACGCCAGACCAACATCGCAAAAATGCTCGGTGTCGCCGATTCAACCGTCCTGCGCCGCTCAGAGAAGCTCACCGAGACGATGGATATCTTAGCCGCCAGTGGTGTGCAGGATTTTGTCTTCGAGGG
>NZ_JAHWCO010000734.1:0-1721 GCF_020054415.1 Candidatus Symbiopectobacterium sp.
GGACTGTGGTGATGGCCATATCTGAGTAGTAGAGCGGTCGTCCACGCCGTTCAGTAGTGTTTTTTTCCGTCCATGCAGCAATGGCTGATTCATCTAGCCATACGGTTAGAGAACCGCGCTGCTTGAGGGCCTTGTTATAAGAGGGCAAGTTGGTGATTTTAACATTTTGTTTTGCCATGGAGACCTGATTTTGAAACAACTGTGGTGATCTGCTCCGATGATTACCCAAAAGTTCTATTTATTCAACAAAGCCCGATGATTGAGCCGGTATTGCCGCCGTTGCACAGTTGCAATGTGCCTGCGGAAATCAGAGTGCCGCCGAGATAGTTATTGGCGGTCGTTAATACTGTGGTGCCACTACCTCGTTGATCGACAAGAACATTACCGGAAATGGTACTGTTGAAAATTAATGTGTCACCACGATTAAAAGCCAGTGTTCCATTGTTGTTAACGTTGCCGGTGAGTGAACCCGTGTTTCCGCCATTACCCAATTGCAGAGTTCCTGCGGATATCGTGGTGAGCCCCGTGTAGGTATTGTTTGCTGTCAACACCGTTGAGCCTGTGCCTATCTGGTTGACCACATCTGTGCCGGAAATAACACCATCATAGACGAACGTATTATTACGATTAAACGCCAGCGTAGCATTGTTGATCACATTACTGACGATTGAACCGGTGCCGCTGCCGTCGCCAATTTGTAATGTCCCTTGGGTGAGTACCGTCTCTCCGGTGTAGGTGTTCTCCCCAGTCAGTGTGAGCAAACCGGTACCGATTTTGGTCAAGGTTCCTACGCCTGAAATAATACCGCGTTAGGTTAACGGGGAGGCGAGGGCGATATCAATGGTACCGCCGAGGGTGCACAATAGGGTCGCCCGTGACGTGGACATGATTGCTTCAGTGGCAAGCGTACCGCCATTAAAAGATAGCACCCCATCGGACTGACCAAGGTTGCTGTCGCTAGTAATGAGCAGCGTACCGCCGTTAATTGCTGTGCCCCCGGTATACGTGTTGGCGCCGTTAAGCACCAGTGTGCCGAGATCGGTTTTCACCAACTGCACATCGCCCTGTAAGATGGCATCGATGGTCGCTGTGTAGGCTGCTCCTGGCAGGCTACCATTGCCAACTCGCACTGTGTTTTGCCCTGAGCCGGTTTCCGTTTCTACCAGTGACAGTTCCGCGCCATTCAACACGTAGCTATCAGAGGCGAACTGCATTCCCGATGAGGTAACTTGACCCAGGCTATTATCAACCGTGACGTTACCGGCTTCCGCCTGAAAAATGGCAAAAGCCCCCTCCTGCCACGGGGCGTTTAATATGCCATCGGAGGCCGTCCAGTTGTCGTTACCCCCCGTAGCGGTTTGCCAGACACCGTTACCGCCATCGACGACACCGTTATTTTTATTACCCACCGCGCCGCCGTCCCACATATTTAGCGTCAACCCGGTGGTATCAACCAGGTTTACCTGATTCGCAACCGATGTTTGTACATATTCAACCCTGCCCGGCGGAATATCACCGAGTTCCAAACCGTTATTGGTCAGGGTTCCTGTGTAGTCAATGACACGATAGATACCAGGACCAAATAGGTCGTGTATTCAATGAGTTGATGTAGCATCAAACGTAGTACTCGCGTTCGATGTAAGTACCGATGATCCTATCGTGCATTTCGGATGATTTTGAATATCCGAGCGTCTTGCGATTGAGCCGTTGCAATCGGTTAC
>NZ_JAHWCO010000017.1:0-12299 GCF_020054415.1 Candidatus Symbiopectobacterium sp.
CTTTTGATACGTTACCGAGTTCTTCGGCGAGATTGAGCAGGCCGGCTTTGTGTTTGATAATGGGATTGTTAGTATGAAGCATGAGAGTTACCTCGCGTTTTGTTTAAGGATTAGGCACCCATATCAAAACCGGTAACCCTCAACCTTTCAAGGTCAAGTGTCAGATCTAGTCGCGACTAATACATCTGACACTGCGTAACCGATTGCGACGGCTCAATCGCAAGACGCTCGGATATTCAAAATCATCCGAAATGCACGATAGGATCATCGGTACTTACATAGAACGCGAGTACTACGTTTGATGCTACATCAACTCATTGAATAAACGATCATTTTTTGCACCGAATCCTCCCGACAATAATTTTCTATCTTAGCGTCGAATTGACTGGGATAGCCTCAGGGCTTGATGGCAAGCAGCGTCAGCACATCGGCGAGGATATCGAATACCTCACCAAAAAGATGTTCGGCAAAGGGAGCCAACAGAAAGAGCAGCATACCAACCGTCATGATACCGATAGTCAACGTAAGCGGAAAGCCAATCACAAAAACGGTAAGCTGCGGCGCAACGCGATTCAGTAACCCTAAAGCAATATTGAGTGCCAGCAACAGCGTAATCAAAGGCAGCGCGAGCATCACACCGTTAATGAATATCAAATTTCCTGCACGCGCCAGGCCCAAAAATCCATCACTACTCAGTGGTGCGGGGCTAATAGGCAGCGTATGAAAGCTATCGGCGATCAGCGATATCATCCATAAATGACCATTGAAAGCCATAAACAACAACATGGCCATGATATTCAGAAAACGCGCAAGTACTTGCATGTTGGGTCCACCCGTGGGATCAAAAAAGGTGGCAAATGCCAATCCCATCTGCATACCGATGAGTTCGCCCGACAGCCTGACCGCAGCAAAGGCCAGTTGCATAGTAAACCCGAGAGCGGCACCAATAAGCAGTTGCTGGAGAATAATCCAGATACCGGCTGCAGAAAATAAGGGTGTTGTGTTGATGGGCAAATAAGGCGCAACAAGCATAGTAATGACAATTCCCAGACAGATTTTAACCCGAGCTGGAACAGCGCGTTCATTGAAAACTGGGCAGGTGGTAGTTAAAGCAAGGATGCGAATCAGAGGCAGTAGGAACTGATTGACCCAGATGTCCCATTGTGTGCTATCGAGCGTCAGCATGGCTAGCAAATGATTGTCGGCAACTGACCGAACAACGTGCGCATATAATCGAGCATCAGGCTTAGCATCCAAGGCCCTGCGATCACCAGCGTGAAAAACACGGTTAATATTTTGGGAATGAAGGAGAGCGTCATTTCGTTGATCTGGGTTGCAGCCTGTAACAGACTGATAATCAAGCCGCTGAACAGCGCTGATAGCAGAGGCGGGGCTGCGAGCGCCAGTGCGACCTTCATTGCTTCATAGCATAAAGCCATTACGGATTCTGGCGTCATCGGGCGACCTTAGTAGGAATTAACTGTAAAAACTTTGCGCGAGTGAACCGAGCAACAATTGCCATCCGTCGACCAGTACAAACAGCATAAGCTTGAACGGTAACGAAATGGTGGCCGGCGGCACCATCATCATACCGAGCGCCATCAACACACTGGCAACCACAAGGTCGATAATCAAAAAAGGAATAAAAATAGTAAAGCCAATCTGGAAGGCGGTTTTCAATTCACTGGTGACAAACGCAGGTATCAGGACGCGCATCGGAACAGCCTCTGGCCCCTGGATTTCCCCCATCTGTGCCAGACGCGTAAACAATGCCAGGTCGGCTTGTCGTGTCTGGCGCAGCATGAATTCGCGTAAAGGCTGAGCACCGCGCTCAATGGCCGTTTGCATGCTGATTTGATCCTGACTGAACGGCACATAGGCCTCATCGTAAACCCGGTTCAGAACCGGAGACATGATGAAAAAAGTCAGAAACAGCGTCAAACCCAACAGAACCTGGTTGGGGGGTGCGGTCGGTGTGCCTAATGCGTTACGTAATAGGCCCAAGACAATGATGATACGCGTAAAACAGGTCATCATCAGCATGGTTGCCGGAATAAACGTCAATGACGTCAGGAACACCAGCGTTTGAACCGGTAAGGTCCAATTCTGACCGCCATTGGCGAGGGGCTGGCTGATAATTCCGGGCAACTGTGCCCAGACAGTGGGTGTAAAGAGCAGCAGAACGGCGGCAAGTGCCGGCAGTCCGCGCTTCAGCATTGAAAACGATGGAATATGAAGACGCACTTTCATTCCGATTTTTCCGGACGTTTGATGACTTTGTGTAATAATTGCCGGAAATTGGCAGGTATGGCCATCTCGCCAGCAGGCGCGTCGTCCATTTCTTGAGCGGGCAGCGTGTGCAACGGCGTAATCTGTTGTGCCGTTACACCCAGTACCAGCCAGGTATCCTCAATTTCGACCACCACAACGCGTTCGCGTTGCCCGACCTGGCAGCTTGAAACTACCTTGACCAGATTATTTTGTCTGACAGGGGGGGTTAACCCGAGCTTACGCACCACCCAGGCAATCGCCAGAATGAGCATCAAAACACCAACCAGCACAGTGCCTACCTGAGTAAGCAGCGTACTGGCGGGGAAGGGGGCGGTGGTAACCTGCGTCGTGGCCTGAGAGACCGGTGCCGACGGCGCAGGAGCAAGAAGTTGGGTATCGGCCATTATCGACTCAAACGACGCATCCGCTCAGAAGGCGTAATAATATCGGTAATACGTACGCCATATTTATCCAATACCACTACGACTTCACCCTGAGCAATCAGATAGCCGTTGATCAGAATATCCAAGGGTTCACCCGCTAACCCATCTAACGCCACCACGGAACCCTGCGTTAAGCGCAGCAGTTCTTTGATGGTCATCTTGGTGCGGCCGAGTTCAACGGTCAGCTTTACCGGAATATCGAGGATAAGGTCAATATCCTGCAAACTGCTGGGTGCATCGGAAGGATCCAGACTTTTGAAGATATTGTCCGTTGCGCTTGGTTTTTCTGCGGCTTGTTGCTCGTTAAACGCATCAGCCCACAGATCGTCCACGGATTCCTTGTCGTCGGACGGTTGCTTGGTGTCACTCATTGGGCTGTTCCTCATTATTTAGAGAATTCAAAATAGGGTTAATCAAATGTTCGACGCTTAATGCATATTGCCCATTCAGCGTGCCGTATTGACTGGTCAGTACCGGAACGCCATCAACGTGTGCAATGATGCGATCGGGCTTATCAATAGGCAATACATCACCCGGCTGAAGTTTTAATACTTTGGAAAGCCGCAGCGGTATATCAACAAAATTGGCCACTAACTCCAATTCAGAATGTTGCACTTGCTTGGCTAACGTTTCGCGCCAATTCTTATCTTCCTGGCGGGAGTTTTCCAAGGGGGGATTGGTCAGCACTTCGCGCAAGGGTTCAATCATCGAGAAGGGGATGCAAATGCTGAACTCACCCAACAGCGTACCAATTTCAACATGAAAAGGCGTAGTCACCACAATATCGTTCGGTGATGTCGTGATGTTGGTGAATTTTACCTGCATCTCAGAACGCACATACTCGATGTCGAGTTTGTAGATGGCATTCCAAGCTTCGCCATAGGCGTCAAGTGCCAAACGCAACATGCGTTTTACGATACGCTGCTCGGTGTTAGTGAACTCGCGTCCTTCCACTTTGGTAGGAAAGCGTCCATCACCGCCGAACAGGTTGTCTACCGCAATGAACACCAGACTTGGCGAAAACACAAACAACGCCGAACCACGCAACGGTTTCAGGTGAACTAGGTTAAGGTTCGACGGCACCGGCAGATTGTGCGCAAACTCATGGTAAGGCTGTATTTTAATTGCACCAACGGTGATGTCCGGGCTACGTCGTAGCAGGTTGAACAACCCAATACGGAATTGACGTGCAAAGCGCTCATTGATGATCTCCAGCGCTTGCATACGTTCACGAACAACACGTCGCTGCGTATTGGGATCATAATGCTTGACATCGCCGTCCGATTTCGCGGCGGCGTTGGCACTGCTGGCATCATCACTGCTGCCGCCGCTGAGCAATGCGTCAATTTCTGCTTGAGAGAGAATGCTATCGCCCATAAGAATTACCGCAAAATAAAGGCAGTGAATAACACGTCAGTAACGACCTGATTCGGCTGTCCGGGGACAAGTGGGGGGCTAAGCACCTGCTTGATTTGTTCAATCAGCTTCTGCTTACCCTGCTCATTTGCCAAGGAGATGGCATCCTGACGCGACAACAGCAATAACAAGCTGCTACGCACCTCAGGGAGGTAATTCGTCAAACGTGTTCTGGTTTCTTCGTCGGACAGACGTAATGTGAAACCGACATAAAGTACCCGATCAGGGTTATTGTCTGCATTGACCAAATTGACAGTGAACGTGTCCAACGGCATAAATACGGGCGCTGGAGGCGGTGGCGCCACTTGCTGCTCAGCGGAAGAGGACCTGTGGTACAAGATCCACCATACTACGCCCGCAGCTCCTGTTGCCGCCAGCGCAATGATAATAAGCAGTATCACCCAGATAGATCGCTTACGCCGTGAACCAGCTTGCATGTCAGACATAGCCAAAAATAATTCCTGTTATTAATCAATATCTAATGCCAATATGGAGCAGCACTAAATGAATATATGATGTTAATGATTATCCGGTCTATTCGTCCATTCAATACAAGGAATAAACCAGAAAAATCGCGCTAACTTGTTCGTTTACCTAATGTTTATGCAAAAATATCGACACCGCTCACTGGTCTTGCGCGGACTGTGCTTGACATATCAATCTCGCTTGCTTCATCGCCATAGGGCGCGGAAGACGCAAATTGCTGTCGATAAGATGCGTTGTTATCACCGGTATCGTTGTTATTACTCGCCATTTGCTGTTGGGCTTGCTGCCAACCGCTATTATCACTCGCTACGCTGCTTTGGCCGAGGTTGATACCGCTTTCTGCCATGGCTGTACGCAAGTGAGGTAACGCAGCCTCAAGGGCACTACGCACCTGACTGTTTGCCGATGCTAAATGGATTTGTGCCTGATTATCATCCAGTCGCAGCGAAATATGCAATGTGCCCAGCTCTTCAGGGTGCAAGCGTAATTGTACGCTTTGCTGCCCGTTGCGGCTGAGCATGATGATTTGCTGACCAAGAGAGTCCTGCCACTGGGTTGTGCCTAATAGCGCATTTAACTGCGCGCTCGCACCCGGTTGTGCAATGTTGTTCGTCATTGAAGTCTGTGCATTGGGTGCCAGACTCACCGGAGTCGTATGTGCGGTCAACGGCATTTGGCTGCCATTGCTATCCTGTTTGGCTACATCGGCGATGGTGTGGGCTACAACTGCCGATTTATCCTGCATGGCACTGCTGTCATCAACCTGTGCCTGGACGCGCGCCGCATCGTTTGATGTTGCACGGCTGTTCTTGGCATTGGATGCGGCTGTTGACAGCGTATCACTCCCGCTAGTCAGCGCATCGCGCGCGGCGAGTGTACCAAACAAGGATGCAGACGCGCTTGCGCTATCAGCGGTATTTAGCTGTGCTGACTGATTCAAACCAGGTATTGACAGCGACTGTGCTGCCTGAAGCAAAGACGACATCTCGCCACTTTGCGGCGCAGCGGCAGTTACTGCTGGCGATAACATCGCCAGCAGCGCTTGCACTGCCTGGGTGTCGGTTAATGAAGCCTCGTCGTTACCCTTCTCAAGGGGGGTGTCTTTGCCTTGAGCAAAAGACTTGCGCAATGACGTCAACAATTCTGACAACGTTTTGTCATCCAGATTGTCTTGCCCGTTAACGGCGTTGAGCAGGGTATTCAGATCCTGCTGGCTTAAATCAATATCTTGTGCTGTCAAAGCACCCAACAGTTTTTGCTTGCTGTCTTTTCCGCTCAGCGTCGCTGTGTTTTCAGATGGCACGGCGGTGGTGGTCGCTTTATTTGGCAGGTGCAGAGATAACAGTTGAACGAAATCCTGAGGCAATTGATCCGTTGTAGGCAACCCCGAAGCGGATCCTGCGGTGTCACTGACCCCGGTGCTTGCTGTTGTGGTAACGATTGGCAGCATCATAAATCTGTTTTCCTCAGAGAGGCCCGTTGGGCAAATTCATCCATCCGTTTTTGATCGAGGCGGTTCTCGTGTGCGAGCTGCCTGATATATTCTCTTTCTTGTAGCGTCTCGAACGCATTGAGGCGCTTTTGCTTTTCCTGCCAGTTTTTCATCGCCAGATACAGGCGTGAATTCCAGTGTTGCAGTTGTTTATGATGCTGATCAATAGCGACGTCCAGCGTTTGAATAAATTGCTGGAAATTCTGCCAACTGGTGTTGGCCATGCCCTCAGACATCGTCACTTGTAACCTACCGCGATAATCTTCCTGATAGTTTAACAGCATATTCAGTTGTTGTTCAGCTTGTTGATAGGCTTTACGCACTTGTCCCAATTGTGTCGCTGCTTTTTCGACCTCTTTTTGGGCTAATTCACGTAGTGTAACCAGCGGTGACTGCGTTTTCATCTGTCCTCCTACTCGCTACGGGGAAAAATGACGTTTAAAGCCTGACAAGAGGCTTCATAACCACTGCGTTCAAACATGCCTTGCTGCAAAAAATCCTGAAGCTGTGGGTAGAGGCGAATAGCCTGGTCAAGCGTCGGATCGCTGCCCGGCGCGTAAGCCCCTACGTTTATTAAATCCCGGTTACGTTGGTAACTGGAGAGTAATTGCTTAAACAATCTTACCGAGGCGTAGTGCTTTTCATCAATTAGCGCGGTCATGGCGCGGCTGATTGACGCTTCAATATCAATGGCAGGATAGTGACCGGATTCGGCCAACTGGCGCGACAGAACAATATGTCCATCCAGAATAGCACGCGCGGAGTCCGCAATCGGGTCCTGCTGGTCATCACCTTCGGTCAGCACCGTATAGAACGCGGTAATAGACCCGCCGCCGTGAATACCATTGCCCGCACGTTCAACCAGCGCAGGGAGCTTGGCGAACACTGACGGTGGATAGCCTTTGGTGGCCGGTGGCTCACCGATAGCCAACGCAATTTCACGCTGCGCCATGGCATAACGCGTTAGAGAATCCATGATCAGCAATACGTGCTGACCGCGATCGCGAAAATCGTCAGCAATACGCGTTGCATAAGCGGCTCCCTGCATACGCAGCAGGGGAGAGACGTCCGCCGGCGCAGCGATGACCACTGAACGCGCTCGCCCTTCGTCACCCAGTATGTTTTCAATAAAATCTTTCACTTCGCGACCGCGTTCGCCGATCAATCCGACGACGATAACGTCTGCTTTGGTATAGCGTGCCATCATACCCAGCAGCACGCTTTTACCGACACCGGAACCGGCAAACAAGCCCATACGTTGGCCACGGCCCACGGTTAACAGTGCGTTGATGGCGCGTACGCCCACATCCAGAACATCTTCAATCGGTGTACGCTGGAGTGGGTTAAAAGGCGCGGTCATCAGCGGTGCGCGATAGCCGGTTTCCGGGGGCAGTAGACCATCAAGCGGTTTAGCGCTGCCATCAAGCACGCGACCAAGCAACTCCGGCCCTAAAGGCAATTGCTTCCCTTGCACCACACCCTGCGTCGTGGCACGGGCATAGACTCTCGCACCAGGCGTGATGCCTTCCATTTCTTCCAGTGGCATCAGGAACAGGCTCTGACCGTTAAAGCCAACTACCTCGCACTCAACTTCATCTGTTTTAGTGCCCATGTGGCGTTCAATCAGGCAGGTAGCGCCCAATGGCATTTGTAGTCCTGTCGCTTCCAGCACCAACCCGGTCGCACGCTTTAAGCGCCCGTAACGACGCACGGACGGTGTCTCTTTGATGCGCTTTTCGAAAGCGTCCAATTCGGCAAACCAACGTGCGAGGTGATGGGTCATCATAACTCTCCCGGCGCGGCCAATCGGCATAGCTCATGCCAGCGCGTGGCGAGGCTGGCATCGAGATCGCCTTCCTCTGCGCTCACTTTACATCCGCCTGGATGCAGTTGACCGTCGGCTAACAATCGCCAGCCGTGCTGTTCCAGTGTGGGTCCAAGCGCTGCTTCTACGCGCTCGAGATCGCTGGGGTTGACCCGTAATTGCGCTTTCCCACTGAACAACGGCTCTTGCTGGATCAACTGTTGAATCTGATGCTGCAACGCGGTGCCATCGCACAGCGATGCCTGACCAATAATCTGTTTTGCAACGGTCAGGGCTAATTGCGTCAGGCGCGCTGGAATAGCGCTGTCCATAGCATCCAATGTCTGCTGGAATGAACTCACCAACTGCTGCATATGCTCAATCATAGGCTGCTGTTGCAGCAATGCATCTTTCGTACCTTGTTGCGTACCAGCAGTCAGCCCTTCCTGATACCCTGCGTCATAGCCTTGTTGGCGTCCTTCGGCAAAACCTGCTTCACGCGCCTGCCACATGGTCTGCTCACGCATACTTTCCAGTTCCGCCTCAAACGAGCGGAATTGATCCACCGACTCTGGGGCTGCTGCTTCCTGCTCGACAACGTCGATTTCCGGTTCAGGCTCGGCATCAAACGTGGATGCCAAATCTTTCAGCTTCCAAGGCTTCCAAGCCATGTTTTCAGCGGCATCAGACATAAGCATCCTTTCCGCCACCGATGATCATCTCGCCGCTGTCGGCCAGACGACGCACAATAAGCAGGATGGCTTTCTGCTCGTTTTCCACTTGAGACATGCGAACCGGACCGCGAGTCGAGAGATCGTCGCGCAGAATTTCTGCCGCACGCTGCGACATATTGCGCAGGAACTTCTCGCGCAACGGCTCGTCGGAGCCTTTCAGTGCCAACAGCAGCGATTCGGATTCCACTTCCTGCAACAGGCGTTGGATACTGCGATCGTCCACATCGATAAGGTTTTCGAACAGGAACATTTCGTCGATGATTTTTTGTGCCAGTTCGCCATCGAACTCGCGCACAGCATCGATAACCGCCTCTTCCTGCTGGCTCTTCATCAGGTTGATAATCTCGGCCGCAGTACGAACACCACCCATTTTGCTGCGTTTCACGTTCTGACCATCCAGCAAGCCATTCAACACTTCGGTCAGTTCTGCCAACGCTGAAGGTTGAACGCCGCCGAAGGTGGCAATACGTAGCATGACATCGTTACGCAACCGCTCATCAAACAGTGCCAGAATATCCGCAGCCTGCGCCCGTTTTAAATGCACCAGGATGGTTGCAATGATTTGTGGGTGCTCGTCGCGAATAATATCTGCGGCAGTTTGCGGCTCCATAAAGTTGAGGGTTTCGATACCGCCGCTCGTTTCGCGGTTTTCAAGGATATCCTCCAACAGGCTGGATGCGCGCTCTTCGCCCAGCGCTTTCACCAGCACCGAGCGCAGATAATCACCGGCATTGACGCTCAATGCGGCGTATTGTTCTGCTTCCATCTCGAACTCTTTGAGTACTTCTGCCAATTGTTGCGGCGAGACTTGGCGCAGATTCGCCATTGCCGCACTCAAATGCTGCACTTCACGCGTTGAGAGGTGGGTAAATACCTCTGCTGCGAGATCTTCACCCACGGTCATCAACAAGATGGCGCTCTTTTCTGTACCTGTCATACTCATAGTTCAGTACTCATCCATTGGCGAATCACCAGGGCGACGACGCGCGGATCGTTTTCTGCCAGATCGCGTACACGCTGGCTTTGCAACTCGGTGTTGATGCGCTGTTGTGAGCGACGTTGCAGTTCTTCTTCGTCTTTGCTCAGCTTGACGATGACATCGTTAGAATTGTCGCGCATTTGTGCCGCTGCATTAGCCGCAGCCAGCTGTTCCTCACGTTTCTTGAATTGCGGTCTTACCAGCTTACGCCAAACGATCCAAGCGACAATAAGAACCAGAAGCCACCGTCCGACTTCAACCATCAGCTCGAAGAAGGCCTGTTTCTGCCAGAAGGGGAGTTCGCTGGCAGCATCACTGGTAGACATAAACGGTGTGTTGACAACGTTTAATGAGTCACCACGCTCTGTTGAAAAACCCATGGCTTCGCGCACAACGGTGTCAATTTGCTTTATCTGCTCTTCCGACAAGGCGATAGGCTTACCGTCTTCCCCTAGTGGCAGATAGTTGACTATAACGGCAACAGAAAGACGCTTAATGCCTCCGGTGCTGTGTTTGGTATGCAGAATGGTCTTATCAACTTCGTAGTTTGTTGTTGCATCATTACGTGAGTTTAACGTTTGTATAACCGCATTACCTTGCGCGCCCGTCGCTGCTTTTTGATTCTGCTGGTTGGCCTGCTGCGGGTTCTGGTTATTGTTTTGATTTTGGTTCGCGTTGTTAGCATTAGCGGCGTTATTTTCCGGTGTTGCTATAGGCGCTGTGGGTGCCGGTGCCGGCTGGTTAGATAATGCACCAGGGACGCGGCCCACGTTGGGCCCACCACGCTGCTCACTTTGACTGGTTTGTTGTGAGCGAATAGCGGCTTGATTTGGTGCAGAGTTGGGCTGGTATTGTTCATCAGTTTGTTCACGTGCGGAAAAGTCGACCTGTGCTGTCACTTGCGCATGCACGTTTCCGCCGCCGACAATCGGGGCAACAATGGCTTCAATGCGGCGCTGATACATAGACTCGATTTCTGTCATATATTTCAGCTGTGTCGCATTTATATCGCGTCCAGCGGCACCTGCGTAGGTGAGCAGGCGGCCCATCTGGTCTACAACGGTGACGTTATCGGGGGGCAAGCCGGACACGCTGCTTGAAATCATGTAGACGATGGAGTTGATTTGCCCTTCATCCAAAGCACGGCCAAGTTGTAAGTTTAACGTTACGGACGCAGAAGGTGCCTTTTGTTCGCGAACAAACAGTGAGGGCTTAGGTATCGCCAGATGCACTCGTGCTGTTTGCACGGGGCCGAGCGTTTCAATGGTCCGTGACAGTTCGCCTTCTAGCGCCCGCTGATAGTTGATCTGCTCGCTAAATTGGCTGATACCAAACTTTTCCTGATCAAGCAATTCAAAACCAACCGCCCCGCCTTTGGGAAGCCCCAGTTGAGCCAGGCGTAAACGTGTTTCATACACATTTGTTGAAGGGATCAGGATTGCACTGCCACCTTCAGCAAATCGATAAGGGATATTCATTTTTGTCAGTTCGCTGACAATGGCTCCACCATCACGGTCATTGACATTATTGTAGAGCACCCGGTAATCAGGGCCTTTTGCCCATAGTACCATAGCGACAACAATTGCAATTGCAGCGGCCGCCGCAACTAATAGGGGAATTTTAGGATTGGCGCGCAAGCGGTTGAGTATCTCGCCAAACCCTTTTCCACCGGAAATAAAACCGGTTGCGGCGTTCATACTCGTTCTCTGCTTGGTTGTTGAGCGATAAAATTAACGTTGGTACGTAACAAAACAGCACTCCCTGATTGCGCAATCGTTAATACATGCACCTACTTTTGTCAGCATAGTATTATTTTCCGTAACGGCAAAAACGATGCTCCGATAAGGTGGCATTTTCCCCGTCTTTTGCGCCTTTTAGGATAAGACTGATATGGTAGTTTAGTGCACTGTGTTAGCTGGGTGATTTATGTGCGATGGAAGAGTGGGGCAGTAAGCCCCTTTTCGCAAAATCATTTGCGAAAGATGGTGCTGTTGTGGGGCATTCCTGTAGGAAAAGGTGAGAGACAATGTCAGTTCAAGGTATTGAGAGCGTAGTGCAGCAATTGCAGGCTACCGCGTTACAAGCGGGGAACAATCCTGGCGTTAAATCGACTATCGAACCTGGTTTTGCGAGTGAGCTAAAGTCTGCATTGGATAACATTAGTGGCACTCAACAAGCCGCACGTGAGCAAGCGCAAAAGTTCACCTTGGGTACACCGGGCGTTGAATTGAATGATGTGATGGTGGATTTACAGAAATCCTCAATCAATATGCAAATGGGTATCCAGGTACGTAACAAGCTGGTTGCTGCTTATCAGGAAATGATGAGCCTTTCCGTCTGAGCCGGTATCTGGCGAAATCGAGTTGGTGGGCTTCAGTGTAAAAAAACCATTCCGACGACGTCAGAATGGTTTTTTATTGCATGCGAGCCTGTTTAAGATTTTGTGTAAATGCCTTTCCTCAGAAGTGACCGTCAAGGCGGTCACCGAACTCGATAATAAAGCGACTCATTGCCATACGCCAGTCCTGTAAGGTGTATTAGTTGCGACTAGATCTGACACTGGACCTTGAAAGGTTGAGAGTTACCGGTTTTGATATGGGTGTCTAATCCTTAAACAAAACGCGAGGTAACTCTCATGCTTCATACTAACAATCCCATTATCAAACACAAAGCC
>NZ_JAHWCO010000272.1:0-11963 GCF_020054415.1 Candidatus Symbiopectobacterium sp.
GCTTTGTGTTTGATAATGGGATTGTTAGTATGAAGCATGAGAGTTACCTCGCGTTTTGTTTAAGGATTAGACACCCATATCAAAACCGGTAACTCTCAACCTTTCAAGGTCAAGTGTCAGATCTAGTCGCGACTAATACAGCTAAAGCATCAGATAGCCGCTTCGTCTTCTTCGCCAGTACGGATACGCACCACGCGTGCCACATCAAACACGAAAATCTTTCCGTCACCAATTTTGCCGGTCTGGGCGGTCTGAATGATGGTTTCGACACAGGTATCGACGATGTCATCGGCAATAACAAACTCGATTTTTACCTTGGGCAGAAAATCGACCATATATTCTGCACCGCGATACAGTTCGGTATGGCCCTTCTGGCGCCCGAATCCTTTTACTTCCGTGACAGTCATGCCGGTGATACCCACTTCTGCTAACGCTTCACGTACTTCGTCCAATTTGAACGGTTTGATAATCGCATCTATTTTTTTCATGAAATAACCTTTGTGAACCTGTTTCTCTTCGACCGCAGTCGGGCATCAGTAACAAACATTCAGTGAAATGATAACGTCAGGTGTAACAACGTCAAAGCGTTGTCACTCTTTAAAATCGTTGGCATCCAATGCGTGACGTCCAAGCAATTTATAGAATTCGGTGCGATTACGCCCCGCCATTCTGGCCGCCTGCGTCACGTTGCCTTTGGCAATTTGCAGCAACTTACGTAAATAGTTCAGCTCAAACTGGTGACGTGCCTCCACAAAGGTCGGCAACGCGGTATTCTCGCCTTCTAACGCTTGTTCTACCAGCGCATCGTTAATCACTGGCGCACTGGTCAACGCCACGCAGTGTTCAATCACATTCAACAGTTGACGCACATTACCGGGCCAACTCGCCGTCATCAAGCGTTTCATTGCATCACTGGAAAAACTGCTAACGAACGGCTTATGCCGATTGGCCGCTTCACGCAGCAGATGATTTGCCAGCAGCGGAATATCCTCGGCCCGTTCATGCAGTGCGGGCAATTTCATGGTCACGACATTTAAACGATAGTAGAGATCTTCACGAAATTCGCCTTTTTCCATGGCGACCGGCAAATCGCGGTGCGTGGCGGAAAGAATGCGCACATTGATATCGATATCCCGATTGCTGCCCAATGGACGCACCTTACGTTCCTGCAATACACGCAGCAGTTTGACCTGTAAAGACAGCGGCATATCGCCGATTTCGTCAAGGAACAAAGTGCCCCCTTCAGCCGCCTGAAACAACCCCTCGCGGCTGCTGACCGCACCGGTAAACGCGCCTTTGGCATGACCAAACAGTTCAGACTCCAGCAACGGTTCCGGCAGTGCGCCACAGTTAATAGCGATAAACGCGTTTTTTGCGCGTGGACTGGCACTGTGGATTGCCCGCGCCAGCACTTCTTTACCGGTTCCGCTCTGGCCGTTAATCAGCACGCTAACGTCAGATTGCGCCACCAGTTTAGCTTGTTCCAGCAAACGCAGCATCACCGGGCTACGCGTCACGATGGTTTCTCGCCAGTGAGGTTCTCCGGCTGGGGCGCTGAGCGCCAGCGCATCATCGATCGCCTTATAGAGCGCATCGCGATCCACCGGTTTGGTCAAAAAGCCAAATACCCCTTGCTGCGTCGCGGCCACAGCGTCCTGAATCGATCCGTGAGCGGTAAGAATAATCACCGGCAGTCCTGGTTGCTGCTTCTGTATTTCAGAAAATAGCGCTAGGCCATCCATTTCATCCATGCGCAAATCGCTGATGACCAAGTCAATGCTATCGCGTGACAGCACACGCAGCGCTTCCGCTCCGCTTTCAGCCGTCACGACATGAAACCCTTCGCTGGTCAAACGCATTCCCAGCAGTTTTAGCAAACTGGGATCGTCATCGACCAGCAGCAAATCAGCCGTTTTTGGAATTGTCATGGGCGTGTAGGCTCCTATTTTGACGCCGCAGGCGCACCGTGGCGTTCAACCGCGCCAGACTCATGCGAAGCCGCAGGCTCCGGAAGTTCACTGCTCATCGCCTTGCGGGTAGAAAGTTGACGCTCAATATCCGTCAGGTTTTCCAGTTTGCGCGTCGTCACATCCAGTTGATATTGCAAATTGCTCTGTTGAACCCGCATCGCTTCGAGCTGTTTGTCGTTGGCCTCTTGCAAACGCTGAGTGCGTATGCGCTCATCCGTCAACGCCAGCCAGAACGTTTGCTTGTCCTGCCAGGTTTGCAGCAGCGGACGCAGCACCGCGGGAAAGTCCGTTTGAAACCCATTCAGCCGATCAAGCGCCTGACGCCGTTCCGCCGGGGTGATTTTGACTTGATCGAGTAAAATACTCTGCTTGAATGCCTGATTCCAGGTCGTGCTCCCCAGCGTTTGCGCCACCTCACGTGCCTGTTGCGGGGTTAATCGCTCAGCACAACCCATCGCCCGCAACCAATAAAGGGCGTTATTCACCGCGTCGCGATCGTCAATGTGCCACAGGCTATCGCACTGCGTCAGACGGTAGTCGCTCACTTGTTCCCTCGGCGTGACATTTTCAACATAACGTATCGCAATACGGTGATGGGTAGTGTCAACGCAGCCCGCGAGCAGCGCCAGGAGCGCTAATACCGCACCGCGAACCCTGCCGTCAGAGCACCTTGCTTTCATTTGTTATTCATTCTCAGCGGTTAAGGGCAATTCAATACGAAAACAAACGTCAGCATAATCCACCGGTATCAGGCTCAGTTCCCCCAGCATACGACGAATACAATCGCGCGCGATGCTCAACCCAAGACCGCTGCCTTTCACCGCACCTTTACGCTGGTGGCTTCCCTGATAAAAGGGCTCAAAAATCATGCCTTGTTCTGCTTCAGGGATCGGTGCGCCATCGTTGGCGACGTCGATTTGAACCCGGTGCCCATGCTGGCGACTCCGAATCCAAATGTTACCGGATTCCTTGCCGTAGTGCACCGCATTGGAATAGAGATTATCGATAACGCGCATCAGTAATGTGGTATCGGCCCAGCACTGGGTAATATCAAGTCGCGTTTCGGTGTGGATCGCCTTGGTGCGCGCAGGCAAACTGTGCGAAGACATCACGATATCCACAACCTCATCAATGTCGACAGGCTCCATCTCCGTTGGGGTATCCGCCAGCTTGCGGTTGTAATCCAGCAACTGATCGATAAGTTCCAACAGGTGCCGGCTGCTGTTATCCAGAATATCCACCACGTCTTTTTGATCCGACGTCAATGGTCCGACAACTTCGTCGGCCAATATCGAGGTGCCTTCGCGCAGGCTCGCCAACGGGGTTTTCAGCTCATGGGAGATATGACGCAGAAATTCATGCCGCTGCGATTCCAACCAGGAAAGTCGCTCACTCAGCCAGATAATACGTTGTGCCAGCGTACGAATCTCTCTTGGCCCCTTAAAGGTGCTGGTATTACCGAGCGATCGCCCTTCTCCCAAGCGTTTGATCATACGCTCCACACCGTTAACCGGTCCGATGATCATACGGGTAAACAGCACCACTAACAGCAAACTGACCATAAACAGTACCAGCGACTGCCAGCCGAAAAACTTGCCGCGCTCTGCGATGCCCTGTTGCAATTGCTGCCCGCGAGAAAACATCACTTCACGCGTCATTCGCAGCAGTTGCGCATTGGCCTGAGCAAACTGCGTCAGTTGCTCCTGGGCCGCGTTAGTCGGCGTGCTATTGGCACAATCCAAGGTCGCCAGCGCGGCAAGGTGCTGGCTTAGCTGTTGATAAGTGTGGGGATCGGGCAGGACATTTCTGTGCGCTTCCAGCATCTGCGCATACTGTTTGTGTTGGCTTTGGTAGAGGGTAGCCAGAGTGCTGTCATCCAGCACGCAGTATTGGCGATAGCTGCGCTCCAACGCCAATGCGGTGCCACTCATGGCTTCACTGCGGCGCGCGTCCACCAGCATGGATTTGTTAATGTCCGCCGCTTGTTCGCTCAGCGTATCCAGACTGTCATACGCCTGATAGGCGAGTACCAACAGCGGCAAAAGGACCAGCAGGAACGCCATAATCACTAATTGGCGCAAAGAGCGCGGAAACAGACGCCAACGTTTCAAGGAAATCATCTCGTTATTCATCCGTCATGATGCTAACGAAGTGGCATAAAAGCGCAATGTTTTTCCCTTGAGTAAGCGGGGGGTGATAAACCCATCAAGAGGTACAGAAAACAGAGTCAGTCGCCGCCCGGTTGCGTATGCGCTAACCGGGCAACTGAATAGGTGGTGCCTCACTCAACGTGTCGCCCGATGTTTGATAAAGCTGCATAGCAGACTGTTATCGGTGTAGTGGACGATAGGCACCCTTTCTTGTGGCGTCATTCGGAGTGTTATGAGCGCAAAGCGACACCATCAACAGCGCAATCATAACGAGGTGAATGAGCAACGCGTGATATTACGCACTATTCATGCCAGTTCGCAATATTGAATTTAACTAACTGATAAATAATAACTTAAATTTACACCAGTCGGTTAAAGGACGGTAAGGTGCCTTGATTCACGTCATACTACGCCGCCAATGGCTAAAACCTGTCGTCAAAAAAAGACGATTTATGTCACTTAATGTATAGACTAAATAAAATCAATTAATTAAATGTCTCTAAAAAGAGAGATCGATAGAGCGTATTGTCGCTGTATTGCGACAGCCTACCTAAAGCCGTCATTCCTCCCTCCGTCATTCCTGAGAAGGCAGGAATCTGTTGCAGAAGAGACGCGTTTCTTCTTACAGAGATCCCAGCTTTCGCCGAGGATGACTAGTAGGTAACGTGGCGTTGTCATCAGATTAAAAAGAGGCTATTCGCCCCTTTTATAGTCAATGTCCAGCTACCCCTTAGCCAAGCTGACGACGCGCGTTGCGGAACATGCGCATCCACGGGCTGTCTTCACCCCAGGTTTCCGGATGCCAGGAATTGCTCACGGTACGGAAAACTCGTTCCGGGTGCGGCATCATCACTGTAGCGCGACCGCTGGCGCTGGTGACTGCCGTGATACCGTTCGGAGAACCGTTCGGGTTCGCCGGATAGTTTTCGGTTACCTGTCCAAAGTTGTTCACGAAGCGCAGTGCGACCAGATGCTCATGCTCCAACGCCGCCAAGTGGGCAGCATCGCGCACTTCAACGTGCCCTTCACCGTGAGAAACAGCGATTGGCATACGCGATCCCACCATGTCATTCATAAACAATGACGGGCTTTTGGTGACTTCAACCAGGCTGAGGCGCGCTTCAAAGCGGTCAGACAGGTTGCGCACAAAGCGCGGCCAGTGGTCTGCGCCCGGGATCAGTTCGCGCAGATTGGACACCATCTGGCAACCGTTGCACACGCCGAGTACCAGCGTTTGCGGACGTTGGAAGAAAGCGGCAAACTCATTGCGCACCCGCGGGTTAAACAGAATGGATTTCGCCCAGCCCTCACCGGCACCCAACACATCGCCGTAAGAGAAGCCACCGCATGCGACCAGCGCCTGGATGTCTTGCAGATTGCGACGGCCTGCCAGCAAATCACTCATGTGCACATCGATGGCGTCAAAACCGGCGCGATGGAACGCAGCCGCCATTTCAACGTGAGAGTTAACACCCTGCTCACGCAACACCGCCACTTTAGGACGAACACCTTTGGCGATAAAGGGCGCTGCAATATCCTGTGCTGGATCGAACGTCAGTGATACATTCAGGCCCGGATCGGTCTCATCCTGTTTAGCAGCATGTTCCTGATCGGCACAGTGCTGGTTGTCACGCAGGCGCTGCATTTGCCAGGTGGTTTCCGCCCACCAGGTGCGTAGCGTGGTACGGCTCTCCTGATACACCACATCGTTGCCATGCGTAATCACAAAGCGGTTGCCCTGAGCGGCATGACCCAAACGATGAACAATATCACCCAAACCGTGATCGGCCATTACCTGCTCAACGTACGCCAGACGATCGGCGGACACTTGAATCACAGCACCCAGTTCTTCAGTAAACAATGAGGCCAGCGGATCGTTACCCAAGGCCGCGATATCAACCTCGATGCCGCAGTGACCGGTAAACGCCATTTCGGCCAGCGTCACCAACAGGCCTCCATCAGAACGGTCGTGATAGGCCAGCAGAGCATCATCCGCCACCAGCGTTTGGATAGAATTAAAGAAGCCAGCCAACTGTTGCGGATTACGCACATCCGCAGTATGGCGGCCCAACTGACGGTAGACCTGTGCTAACGCTGTAGCGCCCAGCGTATGGTACCCGGCACCCAGGTCGATAAGCAGCAGCACGTTATCACGTTCGGTGCGCAGCTGCGGCGTGACGGTTTTACGTACATCTTCTACGCGGGCGAATGCTGTGATTACCAGTGAAAGCGGAGAAGTGACGCTGCGCTCTTGATCGCCATCTTGCCAGCGGGTTTTCATCGACATGGAGTCTTTACCCACCGGAATGGTCAACCCCAATGCCGGGCATAGTTCTTCGCCGATGGCTTTTACCGCTTCGTAAAGTCCGGCGTCTTCACCGGGGTGTCCTGCTGCCGACATCCAATTTGCGGAGAGCTTCACGCGCGTTAACGCGCCAATCTGGGTCGCGGCAATGTTGGTTAATGCTTCCCCTACCGCCAGACGCGCGGAGGCACCAAAGTTACGCAACGCCACAGGTGCACGTTCGCCAATCGACATCGCTTCACCGTGGTAGCTGTCGAGGCTTGCAGTAGTGACGGCACAGTTTGCCACCGGGATCTGCCACGGTCCAACCATCTGATCGCGAGCCACCATACCGGTCACGGAACGATCACCAATGGTGATCAGGAAAGTTTTCTCTGCCACCACCGGCAGGTGCATCACACGCTCTACCGCTTCGACCAGGAAGATGCCTTCGCGGTTCAGCAAGGTGCCCTCGCTAGCAAGGCGTTTGACGTCGCGCAGCATTTTCGGTGTTTTGCCGAGCAGCACGTCGAGCGGCAGATCGATCGGCTGATTATTGAAGTGGCGATCATTCAAGGTTAAATGCTGCTCTTCCGTCGCTTCACCAATCACGGCGTAAGGGGTGCGCTCACGGCGGCACAGTTCATCAAACATCGCCAGTTTTTCCGGTGCAACCGCCAGTACATAGCGCTCTTGAGATTCGTTACACCACACTTCCAGCGGGCTCATGCCTGGCTCATCGTTGAGAATGTCGCGCAGTTCAAAGCGGCCGCCGCGCCCGCCATCACTTACCAGCTCCGGCATTGCGTTGGACAGACCGCCCGCCCCCAGGTCGTGGATAAACAGGATCGGGTTATCTTCACCCAGTTGCCAGCAGCGGTCGATCACTTCCTGACAACGACGCTCCATTTCCGGGTTATCGCGCTGTACGGAGGCGAAATCCAGATCGGCGTCTGATTGGCCGGAGGCCATGGAGGAGGCTGCACCGCCGCCCAGACCGATATTCATGGAGGGGCCACCCAACACAATCAGCTTGGCACCTACCGTGATCTCGCCTTTTTTCACGTGATCGGCACGGATGTTACCAATACCGCCCGCCAGCATCACCGGCTTGTGATAACCGCGCAACTCGCTGCCGTTATGGCTGTCAACCTGCTCCTCATAGGTACGGAAGTAACCGGTCAGCGCAGGGCGACCAAACTCGTTATTAAAGGCCGCACCGCCCAGCGGGCCATCAATCATAATGTCCAACGCGCTGACGATGCGATCCGGCTTACCGAAATCTTCTTCCCACGGCTGTTCAAAGTTAGGAATACGCAGGTTAGAGACCGAGAACCCGACCAGACCCGCTTTAGGTTTGGCACCGCGCCCCGTCGCCCCTTCATCGCGAATTTCGCCACCGGAACCGGTCGCCGCACCCTGCCAGGGAGAAATGGCCGTCGGATGGTTATGGGTTTCCACTTTCATCAGAATGTGTGTCGGCTCCTGATGGTAGGCATAGTGACCTTGCGGATCGGCAAAGAAACGCCCCGCTTCGGAGCCTTCCATCACCGCCGCGTTATCTTTATAAGCAGACAACACGTGTTCTGGCGTGTGCTCGAAGGTGTTCTTGATCATTTTGAACAGCGACTTGGGCTGTGCTTCACCGTCAATCACCCAGTCGGCGTTAAAAATTTTGTGGCGGCAGTGCTCAGAGTTGGCCTGAGCAAACATATAGAGTTCAATGTCGGTCGGATTGCGGCCCAAACGGGTAAAGGCATCCAACAGGTAGTCGATTTCATCTTCCGCCAGCGCCAGTCCCAGACGCACGTTGGCCTGTTCCAACGCCTTACGCCCTTCCAGCAGAGCGTCTACCCGTTTCAACGGGGCGGGCTGATGCTCGGCAAACAGCTGTTCCGCCTGCGCCATCTCGGTGAATGTCGTTTCCATCATGTGGTCATGCAGCAACGCGCCCAGTTGCTGCCACTGTTCATCGCTCAGCGTCGGCGCATGAATATAGAAGGCTAATCCGCGCTCCAGACGAATCACCTTATCTAGGCCGCAGTTGCGCGCAATATCGGTAGCTTTGGAAGACCAGGGAGAAATGGTGCCGAGACGCGGTGTGACCAACAGTAAGCGCCCACTTGGCTCATGCTCCGCGAGAGAGGGGCCATATTTTAACAGTCGTGTCAGTTTGACCTGCTCATCGCTGTTCAGTGGTGCACGCACGGCAGCGAAGTGAACGTACTCCGCATAGATGTCACTAATTGGCAAAAAGTGCTCTTTGCAACGCGTCAGCAACTTATTTACACGGAAGGCCGATAGGGCAGGTGAACCACGCAGTATTTCCATCATCTAAAAAATCTCTCGTCTTCGATGTACTGAGTTTCAGTACGTCAGTGGGCGCTACTTTGTCGCGCAGCCAAGGGGGGGGGGGGAAACGCGCGTCATTATAGAGAATTGTGACGCCCGACGAAACCGTTTGCGCAGAGTTTGTTGCACATCTTATTTTCGTCATGGTCAAACTTTAACCTGATGGATAACTGTTGCACACTGGCGGTTTGTTAAGCAAAATGCCCCCACTCTGGGAGAGAGTAGACAAAAAAACTGCCGTTACAGACAGAAAGGCCACACGGCCACTGAGAGATAACTATTTGAAGCGTTTAACATTAAATTATTTTTTCATCGGGGTTATTACGTTACTGCTGATGTTGGCGCTCTGGCCCAACATCCCCTGGCGCAGCGGCCAGGATACACAGCTCAATCAGATCCTTTCTCGGTGCGAGCTGCGTATCAGCACGCTCAATTCGCCGCTGACCTATACCCTCAGTAACGGAACCCCCTCAGGGCTCGATTATGAACTGGCTAAACGATTCGCCGATTACCTTAGCGTGAAGCTTGTGGTATCGGCGCGCCCAAATCTTGACGCCTTGTTCGATGATCTGGACAGCGATAATGCCGATCTGCTTACCGCCGGGCTGATCTACAACCATGAGCGATTGGATCGCTTTCGCGCTGGGCCAACCTACTATTCCGTCTCGCATCAACTGGTTTACCGCATGGGTGCCACGCGCCCTAAAAATCTGGAGAAACTGAGTGGTCAGTTAGCGGTCACATCGGGATCAGCACATATCGCCACGTTACGCGATTTGAAAAACAATAAATATCCATCGTTAAGCTGGGAAGCCGCTTCAGACCTGAGCACGCAGGATTTGCTTAAACAGGTGGCGCAAGGCGCGTTGGATTACACGCTGGCAGATTCCGTCACCATCGGTTTGATGCATCGCATTCACCCGCAGCTTTCCGTGGCGTTCGATCTGAGCGACGAAGAGCCGGTCACCTAATATATGCGCCGTACCTAGGACGACAGCCTGTACGCCGCCCTGTTGGACTTTTTCAGCCAAACTGTGGAAGACGGCACGCTGGCGCGCCAGGAAGAGAAATACCTCGGCCACGTGGGTGAATTTGATTATGTCGATACCCGCACCTTCCTGAGCGCCATCGATAACACCTTGCCCGATCTGCAACCGTTGTTTGCCAAATATGCCAGCGACATTGACTGGAAATTGCTGGCGGCTATTTCTTATCAGGAATCACACTGGAATCCATTGGCGACCTCACCGACCGGCGTGCGCGGGTTGATGATGCTGACGCGCAATACCGCAGAGAGCCTGGATGTGACCGACAGACTCGATCCGGAACAGAGCATTCGCGGTGGTGCGCGCTATCTTGCGCACATGATGGAAAAAATGCCGGAAAGCATTCCCGAAGATGAGAAGATTTGGTTTGCACTGGCCTCCTACAATATGGGCTATGCCCATCTGCTGGATGCGCGCAAACTGACGGAAAAGCAGAAGGGTAATCCCGATAGCTGGGCGGATGTGAAGGTTCGCCTGCCGATGCTCAGCCAGAAACGCTACTATACCCAGACCACCTACGGCTATGCACGCGGCCACGAAGCCTATAACTACGTTGAAAATATCCGCCGCTATATGCTGAGTCTGGAAGGATATCTGACCGATAAAGCCAATAAAATCCAGCAGCAGGAACTGTTAGCGAGTGCTTACCCTGCCGTACCGCCAGAAAAACTCGGCAAATAAGGTATCAGGCAGCCCCGTCAGCCTTTTCCTGAGCACGTCGTGCTTTATGCTGCGCGCGGCGTATACGGAAAAAATCGCTGAGGGTATGAGCGCATTCGGCAGCCAGCACACCAGACGTGATCGTTATCTGATGATTCATGCCAGGATGGCGCAGAATGTCGACCAATGATCCTGCTGCTCCGGTTTTTTCATCGTTGGCACCATACACCAGTCGACCAATACGGCTGTGAACCATCGCCCCGGCGCACATCACGCAAGGCTCAAGCGTTACATACAGCGTCGCATTGATTAAGCGATAGTTCTGCAAGACTTTCCCCCCCTGACGCAGCGCCATGATTTCGGCATGCGCCGTCGGATCATGATGACCGATGGGGCGATTCCAGCCCTCACCAATCACCTGATTATCCAGAACCAGAACGGCACCGACGGGCACCTCCCCCTCCTCCTGCGCCCGTTGGGCCAGAGTCAGGGCATGACGCATCCAATATTCATCAGACGTGTCATGACCATCAAGGGTGTCATTCATGGTGTCTCCTGGGTATGCATCGCGCTTTTTTGGTCGCGCGCATTATACAGGGTATGAAGAAAAAGCAGAGTGCTTATTGCCTTGCTGACACCGTTACTCCAATTGTTGCAACGTGCCTGCTCGCGTCACGCGCCAACGATGTTCGCAAAAAAACAGCAGCGGATTATCTTGCTTGCTATCGCTATACCCGCTGTGCAATTTAAGTGGCGCACCAAGCTGTTTTTCCATCTGCACCACCTTCTCCCGCACCAGACAGCGCAACTGCAACGCCCAGCCGCCATAACAGCGAACCATCTGGCTGCCCATCAGTTTGACGCCGTGCAGAAATGTGGAATCATGGTAAACCTGCTCAACCAGACGCTGCGGCGAACCGGTTACCAACCATACTTGCGCATCCGAAGCGGCGAGATATTCGGTCAAGCGCTGCTGCACCAATGGAAATGGCGTCACCCAGCGACGAAAGCGGGCAACAAACTCCCTGCTCTAGCGCCTGCAAATGTGCCTCACGGCGACCAAAGGTGATGGCCCAAAGCAGAGCGCTCATTGGCCAGCGCGCAGCCCTGCCGCGCGCCAGCAATACCAGCCCGACCACCGGCAGCACCGGAATGACCAACAGTAAATTTAACGGCAGGCGTTTTAGCAAGTAACGCAAAAAACGGTCGTGTATTCAATATGTTGATTGCAGTGTGAAATGCCCGGTTTTGGATGTGGAATACAGTGGCTAAAGTTGATGTAAGATGCCCGTTTTGTGAACAGACATCTCCTGTGAAAAAACACGGTTATGGCAAAAGTGGCCATCAGCGTTACCGTTGTGAGTCATGCAAACACGGATGGCTACAGGGCTTACAACGACGAACTTCCAAAAGTAAAACACATTGTTAGCAAGCTGTATACACAGCGTATTGAGCGTGCACATCTGACACTGCGTAACCGATTGCAACGGCTCAATCGCAA
>NZ_JAHWCO010000367.1:0-3890 GCF_020054415.1 Candidatus Symbiopectobacterium sp.
AAAACACATTGTTAGCAAGCTGTATACACAGCGTATTGAGCGTGCACATCTGACACTGCGTAACCGATTGCAACGGCTCAATCGCAAGACGCTCGGATATTCAAAATCATCCGAAATGCACGATAGGATCATCGGTACTTACATAGAACGCGAGTACTACGTTTGATGCTACATCAACTCATTGAATACACGACCCTGATCCTACATAAAGAACATATAGGGGCTGGAATTGTTCTCTTTTAGCGTTTGGTACGCTGCCAGTGGCGATGGGCATGGCAGGGAGAAACGGCGTGATGGCACCACCTGAAAGATTTCACCAATGCGAATCGCTTCCTGCATTTGACGTACCACGGCACCGTATTCTTCGTCGCTCTGGTTACAACTGAGCGCCATATCCACTAGCGTCTGGCGTGGCAGCGCGGGTGCTGGCTGCTGCAACTGGTGCCCTAACTGTGCCAGACGATGTTGTAAGCGTTGACGTTCGGTGGGATCAGGCGTGAACAGACTGGCCTGTAAATGTGTAACACGCTGTTGGTGATCCAGAATCAACAAGGTTTCTGCCAGATAAAAACAGTAATCCGGGCAGCGCTGCTGTTGGCTCAGTGGCGGTAACGTTTCAAACCCGGCAACCAAATCGTAAGCAAACAGACCACCGAAGAACATTGCTTCCCGCTCATTAGCAGGGCTGGTTACCAGCGTTTGCAGCAGATGCAGTGCGTCAAACACGGACAGAGAACGCAGACGCGCATCTTCATCTTTCAGGGTATCAACCGCAGGGAAGATTAATTCACGGCCGTTGGGGCGCACGGCGACATCAATATCTGCCGGTAACAGTTGGTCAAGCAGTGGCAGTAGTGTCGTGCCGTTAGCAGTCAATGCCTGAATGGAGACTTGCTGCCCCAGTGCGGTGATACGCAGTGCGCTATCAATGATCAACAGGCTTTTCAGATCCTGTTTACTATCAATTTCAGCGGATTCTAGCAGCAGCGTGGCTGGCCGGGCGCCGCACAACTGATGGAAAACCGCGCTCGGATTATCGCGATAAGCGGCTTCGATGCGCAGCAGTTCAAGCTGCGGCTTATCGGTGGATGAAGATATCGTTGCTGATGTTTGCATCGTCGCTACTCTGGTTGTCTGCTGTTTGTTTTATGTCGGTTTTACGTCATCGCACAGCAGTAAGTCATAAAAAAACCCGCGAATTAAGCGGGTTTAGAGATTTTGCATGTTGTGATAACAGCTATGCGTTAATATTCCATCCGCCACAGGGAAGAGCGCCACCAACCACCGGTTTTGAAGCTGCCGTGCAGGATGCTATTTACCATTGAGAGAAAGTGCGTTGCCATTATCACATTTCCATCTATTTGCTGAACTTTCGTACTAGTTAACTAGTTCATGAGCGCATTGTTAACGGGTTAACACATTTTATTTTATCGGTATAGCACCGCGGTCGTGTGGTTCCCCTCCGGCGGTGTTTAATGGCATGATGTCCCGTGTCTCAGATCCCCTGAGCAGCATTAACAACCATAGGTGCCTGTGTGTCAGAACTTTCCGTTGCTCTGTCTCCCAGTCCGCTGTTTGATTTGCACAGCCACACTACCGCTTCGGATGGAGAACTGTCGCCCGGTGAACTGGTACAACGCGCCGTTGAGATGCGCGTTGGTGTTCTGGCGATTACCGATCACGATACCGTGGCAGGCGTGGCTGCCGCGCAACAGGCGATAGCCGCATTGAATCTGCCGTTACGGCTGGTGCCTGGGGTTGAGATCTCCACCATGTGGGAAAATCATGAGATTCATATTGTCGGTTTAGGTATTGATCCCGAACACATCGCCCTGACGCATCTGCTCGAACAGCAGAAGGAGCGCCGCTGGCAGCGTGCACAGGCAATCAGTGAACAGTTGGAGAAGGCGCGTATTCCGGGCGCACTGGAAGGGGCACAGCGCCTTGCAGGAGAGGGAGAAATCACACGTGGTCATTTTGCCCGTTTTCTGGTGGAGCAGGGCAAAGCCAGCAATGTGGGGCAGGTGTTCAAATCCTATCTGGCAAAAGGGAAAACCGGATATGTCCCGCCGCAGTGGTGTACAATAGCAGAAGCCGTTGATGTTATTCATCATGCGGGCGGTGTGGCGGTACTGGCACATCCTGGGCGCTATGATTTGTCTCCCAAATGGCTCAAGCGGGTGCTGACCAGTTTTGTGGCAGCAGCGGGGGATGCGATGGAGGTAGCCCAGTGCCAACAAGCGCCGGACGAACGAACTCAACTGGCGCGTTACGCGCAGGATTTTCAGCTCCATGCCTCGCAGGGCTCTGATTTTCACCGTCCCTGTGCCTGGATAGAGTTGGGACGCAAGCTCTGGTTGCCAGGCGGTGTAACGCCTGTGTGGCAACATCCTGTGATGGCTTCACTGCCGTTGACCGCAGAAGCGTTGCACCGAGACGGACGTGAAATGTCGCGCTAAATTCGAAGGTTAAGGACGTATCATGAGTCAGTTTTTTTATATTCATCCACAAAACCCTCAGCCACGGTTGATCAATCAATCTGTTGATGTGCTGCGTAAAGGTGGCGTGCTGGTTTATCCCACCGATTCCGGTTACGCATTGGGATGTATGCTGGGGGAGAAAAATGCTATGGAGCGCATTTGCAAAATTCGCCATCTGGACAGCAACCACAACTTCACCATTGTGTGTCGCGATCTTTCCGAAATATCCGCCTATGCCTATGTGGACAATGCAGCATTTCGCCTGATCAAAAACAATACGCCCGGTAACTACACCTTTATTTTGAAAGCCACTAAAGAGGTGCCGCGTCGATTGATGAGTGAAAAGCGCAAAACCATCGGCTTGCGTGTGCCTTCTAACGAGATTGCACTGGCGCTGCTGGAAGCGTTGAATGAGCCGCTGATGTCGACTACATTGATGCTACCGGGCAATGATTTTGCGGAGTCCGATCCGGAGGAAATTCAGGATCATTTGGGCAAACGGATAGATTTGATTATCCACGGTGGATTTCTGGGGCAAAAACCCACAACGGTAATCAATTTAACTGACTCCACGCCGGTTGTCGTGCGTGAAGGCACTGGTGATATCTCACCGTTTCAGTGATAAATGCGCACCCTGTGCATTATGTTCAGCTTTCAGGTTCCGACAGCGAATGGCACAGCAAAAATTGGGTAATCGGATGCTGTTCCCAGCCTGCTTGTAAAAACAACGGAGTCAACGCCTGCGGCACGGCGACAGGCGTTGAAATCCCCTTGAACTGCGCGGCCAGTGCCTGAAGTACCCGTCGTGCATGACCTTGCCGCCGGGCGGCAGGCGTGACATGAAGCGTCCGCAACTGTGGCTTGGTAAACGCGGTGGCAACAATGGCGTAGGCGTCATTGCCCCAGCGATATCCTTGTGACGGCAGTGTGACCGTGCCCAAAGGATCGATCATCCAGGGTAACGCGTCATCAGGTGCTGCGATCATGCTGCCGATAGCGGTGACCGGATCGCAACGCGTTAATGTTATCGTACTGGTTACTGTTCCACTCGCCAGTGGTGCAGTAAAGCAGCACAGTGTGTCCTGATGCGTAAACCCCATCCTGTCATACAAGGCTACGCCTGCCGCATTGCTGCTAATCACCTCAAGCCACAGGGCGCTGTCCCCCCGCTGATGCGCTTCACGCAGCAGTTGCTCCAACATTGGAGGATAAATATTATCCTTTTTATTCAGTTAGTTACAATTAATCGATCGAAATTACTCGAAATTAGATCGAAATAATTACACCTCTGTCCACTCTGAGCCACGTACATCCCGGTACTTGTCGGTCATGGTTGCTGATTTATGCCCTAATAGTTTTTGTGCGTAGTCTTTCCCTTTCTCTTCAGTATATAAGCGAGCTGACAAACTT
>NZ_JAHWCO010000664.1:0-3051 GCF_020054415.1 Candidatus Symbiopectobacterium sp.
AGTCCAGTGAAACGACGGATCCTCGCAACGCAAAATCATGCAGTTAGGCCTCATGAGAAAACTGTACACCTGAGGGGACAAGCATTTTCTACCAAAACTGGCTTGGCAAAACAGCATGACTCACTATTATTCAACAAAGCCCTGCAAACGTTGAGTACCATTCGCCTAGTGAACAACATGCTGGATATGGGCACGTATTGAAGGGGAAGGCTTCCGCCTGCAAACCGACTGTGTCGCGCTGGACGAGGTCATTGGCGGTGCGCTGAAATCCCTCGAGGCGCTTCTGCCCGCCGATGCGGTGCAATTGGATCTACCGCAGGAGATGGTGTTGCTTCAGGCCGATGGCGCGCTGCTGGAGCGTGTATTTGCGAACTTGCTGGAAAACGCATTGAAATATGCGGGCAGCGCGCGGGCGATAGGCATTCGGGCTCGCGTGTTGCCGGGGAAAATCAGGATCGAGGTATGGGACGACGGCCCCGGAATCACCTCGGGCAGCGAACAGCATATTTTTGAGAAATTCACCCGGGGTAATGAGGAGTCTTCCATTCCGGGTGTCGGGATGGGATTAGCGATTTGTCGTGCTATCGTGATGCTTCACCACGGGGAGATCAGGGCAGCCAATCGGCCAGAAGGGGGAGCCTGTTTTACGGTACAACTCCCTCTGTCGCCAGTGCCGGAAATGCTGGAATCATCTTAATAAATAGCTTGTAAATCAGTGTAAAATACTTGAACTCATCCAACATTGTCGGTAAAAAGGTGACGGGTGTTAGCCACATGTTGTGGTGAGACAGGTTTGTGCGTTGGTCGGGCCGCCACGCGGAGTGATAACAACCATGAATCGACCCCTGTCCCCGCAGGGCATTCCTCGTGCTCAGCGTTTGGCGGAACGCGCTTTTGCCACCCTTGAACGTTTTCTCCATATTGAAGCGGTAAGCGGCATTGTGCTGCTTGTGGCTGCTGCTGCGGCATTGGTTTGGGCCAATTCGCCATGGGCGGAAGGCTACCATGCGCTCTGGCATCTACCGATCTCTTTTAGCATTGGCAACACGGAAATCGCGCATTCACTGCATTTCTGGATCAACGACGCCTTTATGACACTGTTCTTCTTAGTGGTCGGTATGGAGATCCGTCGTGAAATTCATGAAGGTGCGCTAAGCAGCCTGCGGCAAGCTATGCTTCCGATCGCTGCCGCCGCGGGCGGCGTAATAGTACCCGCGTTGATTTATCTGAGTGTGAACAGCACGCCGTTGCAGCAACAAGGCTGGGCGGTGCCGACGGCAACGGATATCGCGTTTGCCGTGGGGGTGCTGGCACTGTTGGGCAAAGGCATTCCCGGCAATGTACGGGTGTTTTTGCTGGCGTTAGCCATTATCGATGACATTATCGCCGTTTTGATCATCGCGTTCTTCTACTCCGGTGGGCTTGAATACCACTGTTTTATCCCCGTGCTGGTGGGCGTATTGATGGTGTTTGGGCTTCAGAAGATTGGCATCGGGTCGGCCTGGGCCTATGTCATTCCCGGTATCATCGTGTGGTTGGGTTTTCTGCTCACGGGAGCGCACCCAACATTAGCGGGGGTAGTCTTAGGACTCATCACCCCGGTGGCCTCCGTGCGGGTGATGAAGGAGCGTCCATTGGAGCGCCTTTCTTACATTGTGCGCGATCTGATGCACAAGCCGGATACACAGGCTGCGGAGCAGTTAGTCACACCGCTTAAGCAGTTACATCGTGCTCAGCGTGAAGTGTTGCCGCCTGTCACTCGCGTGCAGATGGCGCTGCACCCTTGGGTGGCTTATGGCGTGATGCCGTTGTTTGCTCTGGCGAACGCAGGGGTAAGCATGAATGGCATTGATTTGTCGGGCGCGGTGCCACTCGGCGTGATGATGGGCGTAACGCTGGCACTGGTAGCCGGTAAGTTGCTGGGCGTAGTCGGTGTTAGCTGGCTAATGGTACGCTTTGGTGTGTGCCAGTTACCGTCAGAGGTATCCTGGCGCGGTGTGTTTTTGATTGGGCTGCTCGCCGGTATCGGTTTTACCATGTCGATCTTTATCGCCATGTTAGCCTTCGACGATCCGCAACTGCTGGGCGCGGCCAAGCTAGGGGTGCTGTTGGGCTCGCTGATTGCGGCCACGCTGGGCCTGCTGTGGGGCCGGTATTATGCACGTCGCCGCCGTGTGCAGCAGGCCGGTCAACCGGTTTAATCCAAACCAAACAGGTCGCGGGTATAGACTTTATCTGCGACATCCTCCAACTCCGGCGCCATGCGGTTTGATATTATCAAATCAGCCTTGTGTTTGAACGTTGCCAGATCGTTTATCACCGGAGAGCGGAAAAATGTCTCTTCCGTCAGCATCGGTTCATAGACCACGACGCCAATACCTTTGGCTTTGATCCGTTTCATGATGCCTTGAATTGCCGGAGCGCGGTAGTTATCGGAGCCTGTTTCCATCACCAGACGATAAACGCCTACCACGCTGGGATTACGTTTGAGGATATCATCGGCAATGAAATCTTTACGCGTGCGATTTGCCTCGACGATGTCACAAATCAGCCGGTTAGGGACGCTGGCATAATTTGTACTAGCTCATACCTGATCTGACAGTTACCGATTATTTATACAGGTGTCTGTCAGATTACATCTGGTTCAGATTCTTTTCTGCCCAGATCCGTTTTCCATCGAGTAAAGTGGCCATCGGCATACGCCCGCAGCACATTTTTCCCTGATGAGTTCGCTCATTATTGTAATGCCACAACCAGTTGTCCAGATCTACCTGCAGGCTTTCCAGGTCTCCATATAACTTCTTGCGGAACGTAACCTTATAAAAATCCTGCAAAATGGTTTTATGGAAGCGCTCGCAGATTCCGTTCGTCTGCGGAGACATCGCCTTCGTTTTCGTATGCTCGATATCATTGATAGCCAGATAAAGCTGATAATCATGCTGCTCCACTTTACCACAGTACTCCGTACCCCTGTCGGTCAGTATTCTCAGCACCGGCAGTCCCTGAGCCTCGTAGAACGGGAGTACGCGATCATTGAGCAGGTCGGCGGCG
>NZ_JAHWCO010000202.1:0-7753 GCF_020054415.1 Candidatus Symbiopectobacterium sp.
CAGATCGCTACCACGAGCGTAACCACGCTGTTGCAAATCAGCGCATTAGCGGTAGTAACGATATCTGGAAAAAGAAAGTGGGCTATCACCGGCGCTCAGTGGCTGAAACGGCCATGTTCCGGTTCAAAAGGCTTCTGGGTCGTTATCTAAGTCTGAGAGACTACGATGCTCAGATGGGTGAAGCCATGGCTATGGTCAAAGCGCTTAACCGGACCACGCTATTAGGAATGCCGAACAGTATTCGCATCACGTAACAATCGAACCGTATAGGGCGCAGTCGTTGCAAGTTCTGATTTATTCAACAAAGCCCGTACGAATACGCCAGAGGTAAGTGCAACATCCCGATTAACGGCGATAGTTTTTCTGCGTCGCGTTGACCTTGTAGAGATAGCGTCGCGATTCGGCTGACGGGTGCTTGGTGGTCAATGTATTGTAGACTTCGCTCGGCGACATTTGGTTGATCAGGCTAACGGCCCTGTCCTTGTCGCTGGAGAATACGCGCAGCACGCTGCCCGCCCCACCGTTATACGCCGTAATAACAGCATAGCGACGTGAGGTAGGGTTCTCGATACCACCCAGATAGGTGTTTTTCAGAATCGCCAGATAAGCCACGCCCGTATCAATGTTATTCTCAGGATCGAACAGGTAGCTACGGCTCGGCTGCCCCCATTTTCCTTTGCTCTTGAACACATCACGTCCGGCGCTGTGCTGCACCACCTGCATCAGTCCTAATGCGTCAGAACGGCTGACCGCGTAAGGGTTGAAGCTGGATTCGGTTTGCATGATTGCCAGAATCAGCGATTCTTCAATGCCATAGCGTTCGGAGGCCTGACGGATCAGCGGCAGATATTTATGCGCACGTTTGTCCAGATGGTTTTGCACCAGTTGGAAAGTGACAGACCAGATCACATGCAGTCCGGAGGTCCGTTTCTGCAAGAGGTTTTGCAGCAGATAATCGGCAAAGCTGGCGGCGCGCCCTTCCCAACGAATGGGTTGTCTGGTGTTGTCTAACACCTGGCCGTATAGCATTGGTTCACGGCTGATTTGAATGTCATTGGCGTCAGAGTAGAGGTCCGTATTGCTGGCGTCATAGCCCATCAACAGTGTGGTGATGATGGTCTGGCGTAAACTCGGGACGTAATTGGTCGCTGAAATGGTCTCGATAGTAATCGTACCGGCATCAAAGTTGATGTGACTACGGGTTTGATATTGATCGGTATACTTGACGTAATCTTTCGGGCCGGCAATCAGCACTTCGTTCTGGCCCCAGATATTCTCGATGTTGTGGGCGAACTGCCCCACCAGAATGTCAAAGGCGTTGGTATCCTTGATGAATTCTTCATTATTGAGATCGCCGCGCTTGCCGGAACAGGAGATCAGCAAGGGCGCAACGAGCAACAACGCTAGCAATTTCTTCATAGATGATTCGTTATAAGTATCTTGTTATTAACGGTTCATTAGCAACGCGGTGTCAGCATAAGGAGACAAAAGGGCCACAAGGCCCTGATATCATGCGCTGGGAGGGGTATAGCCTTCGATGTGGACCTCTTTACCCTCGAACAGGAACTTAATCATCTCTTGTTCCAGCAGTTTGCGGTGCTCCACGTTCATCATATTGAGCTTTTTCTCATTGATCAGCATGGTTTGCTTGGTCTGCCATTGCGCCCACGCCTCTTTCGAAATTTCCTGATAGATGCGTTTGCCCAATTCTCCCGGATAAAGCTGAAAATCCTGCCCTTCGGCTTCACGTTGTAAAAAAGTACAAAAAATAGTTCTGCTCATGCTGATTCCTCTTGGATAACGCGTGCTGGGTCGTGTATTCAATGAGTTGATGTAGCATCAAACGTAGTACTCGCGTTCGATGTAAGTACCGATGATACTATCGTGCATTTCGGATGATTTTGAATATCCGAGCGTCTTGCGATTGAGCCGTTGCAATCGGTTACGAAGTGTCAGATGTGCACGCTCAATACGCTGTGTATACAGCTTGCTAACAATGTGTTTTATTTTGGAAGTTCGTCGTTGTAAGCCCTGTAGCCATCCGTGTTTGCATGACTGACGACGGTAACGCTGATGGCCACTTTTGCCATAACCGTGTTTTTTCACAGGAGATGTCTGTTCACAAAACAGGCATCTTACATCAACTTTAGCCACTGTATTCCACATCCAAAACCGGACATTTCACACTGCAATCAACATATTGAATACACGACACGCGTGCTGGTCAGATCGAACTGCCGCCGGAGTGTAGCGTTAACATACGTAATAGTCGTTTCACCGGTGCAGCCAGCCCAACGGCGGGCGGTTGCGCCAAGTTATACCAGAGACCGGTCTTTTCCTCCATGCAAGCATGGTGCAAAGCGTGAGGAATGTCAGTGGATAATGCGAGCCAGAGCGGAGCAATATCCAGATGGAAATGGCTAAAGGTGTGGCGAAACGACACCAATTGCTGCACATCTGTGATTTGCAGACCGCGTTGTTGCAGCCAAGGTTCCACATCATCATGGGTGTTGAACTGTGGAAAGCAAAACAATCCTCCCCATAACCCGGTCGCAGGCCGCTGTTGCAGCCATACGTCATTACCTCGTTGCAGTAATAGAAACCAGGCGCTTTTTTCCGGTAACGTTTGCTTCGGTTTTTTACCCGGGTAGCTGGCCCAACTGTGGTTGGCATAAGCGATGCAACCGTTGCTTAGTGGGCAAAGTTCGCATTTTGGGCGGCTGCGGGTGCACACCATTGCACCTAAATCCATCATCGCCTGATTAAACTGGCTAACGCACTGTGCGGGTGTAACCTGCTCGCTATGGGACCAGAGCTGGTGCTCAACCTCTTTTTTACCCGGCCAGCCTGCTACCGCGTAGCAGCGTGCCAGCACGCGTTTTACATTGCCATCAAGAATCGGGTGATGCTGACCGAGAGAAAGGGACAGCACTGCGCCCGCGGTAGAACGCCCGACACCCGGTAGCGCGCAAACGGCGTCCAATGTGGTAGGAAACTCTCCGCCGTGTTGCTCCACTATGGTTTGCGCGGCTTTGTGCAGGTTGCGTGCACGCGCGTAATAACCCAGTACGGTCCACAGGTGCAGCACCTCATCCAAGGGGGCGGCGGCAAGGGTGCGTACATCGGGAAAGCGTGCAATAAAACGTTGAAAATAGGGGATGACCGTGGTGACCTGAGTCTGTTGTAACATGATCTCGGAGAGCCATACGGTATAAGGCGTTTTCTCTTGTTGCCACGGCAGCGTCTTGCGGCCATAGCGCTCATACCATGCCAACACCTGCTGCGCGAACGGCTGCGCTTGCATCATAAAAAAGCCACTCTCTTGCCGGGTGAAAAGTCTGACAGCGATTCCAGCACAGAGTGAATGTGCTGTAAACCGGAACTTTCCGAGGTATCCCCCTTGCTAAACCGCGGTATCCTTGCATAATGCGCCTTTCTTTGGGCGAATTTGAACATGCCATCGGCACACGTTTTTTATGATCAATAACGTCATTTCACCGGAATTTGATGAGGATGGGCGTCCGCTGCGCCGTATTCGCAGTTTTGTGCGCCGTCAGGGGCGTTTAACCGATGGACAGCAGCAGGCGCTGGATAACTACTGGCCCGTGATGGGGGTAGAGTATCAGGCACAGGCGCTCGATTTTACCGCGCTTTTCGGTCGCAAAGCGCAGACGGTATTGGAAATCGGGTTTGGCATGGGGGCGTCGCTGGTCACCATGGCAGAGCAACACACTGAGCAAAATTTTTTAGGGATTGAGGTTCATCTTCCCGGTGTCGGTGCCTGCCTAGCAGCGGCGCAGCACGCTAATCTGAGCAATCTGCGCGTGATGTGTCATGACGCGGTAGAAGTGCTGGAGCAGATGATTCCCGACGGGGCGCTGGCCATGGTGCAGCTCTTTTTCCCTGATCCTTGGCATAAAGCGCGCCATAATAAACGTCGTATTGTACAAAAAGCCTTTGCGGAGCGGGTGCTGCGCAAGCTGGCTAAGGGTGGTGTGTTTCATATGGCGACAGACTGGGAGCATTATGCGGAACATATGATTGAGGTCATGCGCGATGTGGCGGGATACCGTAATCTCTCTGCAACACAGGACTACGTTCCTCGCCCATCGTCTCGCCCGTTAACTAAGTTCGAAGCGCGCGGCCAGCGGTTAGGCCACGGAGTGTGGGATCTTATGTTTGAGAGGATAGAATAATGGCACAACAACGCAGTCGTCGTTTGCGCAAAAAGTTACACATTGATGAGTTTCAGGAACTGGGCTTTTCGGTAAGCTGGCGTTTCGCTGAGGGCACGTCGGTCGATACAATCGATGCCACTTTGGATAAGCTTGTTGACGATGTGATTGATCCGGCTGGCCTGGCATTTGAAGGCAGCGGTTATCTGCATTGGGAAGGGTTAATCTGCTTGCAGAAGACCGGCCATTGTACCGATGCGCACCGTGAGCAGGTCGTTGCCTGGCTGAAAGCCCAACAGTTGCAAGAGGTTAAAGTTAGCGAACTGTTCGATATCTGGTGGGATCTGCAGGAAAATCTGCTCTCCTGATTCTGTTTTTATAGGAAGACGACATGTTGCGATCAGTAATGCTTTCTCTGCTGGCTTTGTTGTCCTGGCAGGCACAGGCGGCGTATCAATGTGAAGTGAATCCGCTGGATGACATCTTCATTACACCGCAACAGGTGCAGGTGGTTGGCGCAAGTGGCAATTTGGTGATTTCGCCGCAGGGAGATGTCACCCGCAACCAGACGGCAGTAACGCTTACTGCGACACAACGTCAGCAGGCGAAGGCGTATCAAGCGGATTTGCGTCAGCAACTGCCGTGGATTGAGCAGGCGGCACAGGCGCATCTGGAAAAAGCGCGCGTGGCGCTGGATGGTGTCATTGCTAAGGAACTGGGAAGTGACAGCAATGTGCGTGCCCGTCTGACAACGTTGGATACACAACTCAAGCAGCAGATGGCGCGCATTCTCGAGCAGCGCAGCGATGGCATTGCGTTTCATCACCAGGCCGTCAAACAGGTGGAGCAGGATGGCCGCCAGTTGGTGCAGCAAGCCCTTGGCGGCGTGTTGCAAGACAGCCTGAACGAGATGGGTGTAAGGCATCTTTCCAGCGGCGGCAATCCGTTGCAGGCGATGATGGGTAACCTTGGCAACCTGCAACAAGCGATTCAAACTGAGTGGAATAGCCAGGAACTCACGTTCCAGCGCTTTGGCAAGGATGTATGCCAGCGAGTCATTTCACTGGAAAACCAGCGTAATCAGTTGCTTAAATACCTGCCGTAATCGTATCTACAGCGCCACTCTGATGAAAACAAGTATTTCGTCAGAGTGGCTTTTTTATGCCCCCGTCTTATCCCCGGAACTTGGCAAGGCGTGTAGCAGATTTGTGAAAGCTAGTTATGGTTATACATATATCATGCTTTTACTCGATTCTATTTCTCTCATGCCGTTGTAAAAATAAAGAAGAATAAATGTGGTTCGTGTATTCAATGAGTTGATGTAGCATCAAACGTAGTACTCGCGTTCGATGTAAGTACCGATGATCCTATCGTGCATTTCGGATGATTTTGAGTATCCGAGCGTCTTGCGATTGAGCCGTTGCAATCGGTTACGCAGTGTCAGATGTGCACACTCAATACGCTGTGTATACAGCTTGCTAACGATGTGTTTTACTTTTGGAAGTTCGTCGTTGTAAGCCCTGTAGCCATCCGTGTCTGCATGACTGACGACGGTAACGCTGATGGCCACTTTTGCCATAACCGTGTTTTTTCACAGGAGATGTCTGTTCACAAAACGGGCATCTTACGTCAACTTTATCCACTGTATTCCACATCCAAAACCGGACATTTCACACTGCAATCAACATATTGAATACACGACCTATTGCACCCCAAAATGTTCTGAATAACGTAGGTAATAAGGTGCTTAATGAGCTCAATCACCAGTCTGACAATGTGATTTTTACCGATAATCGATGGATGAAACTGGGGCCGCCACAGACAAAGGTTACCGTGAGCAAGAGCAACGGCGTTGATGTTGCAACCCAGATAGTCTGGCCGGTGGAGCAACTGGGTTCGTCGCTGGATGACATGCAGCCCTTATCGGGCGGTTCAAGCACGGTGTCCACCACGGTTAACAGTCATCTGGTGTTCAATGAGAACGGCTTGAAAAACAAGAGCGTGACCATTTCAGACATCAATGTCGATTTGACTGAAACATTAACCTTTAGCCAACCGTTGGAAACCTATACCGCTAGCGCGTCGAAATGGCTGAATAGTGATCCGCAGCGTGGCTGCTTGTTTCCTCTGCTTGGCGGTGCGTCGAGCTGCTAGTTAAAAAAAGACCCAATAGAGGGCCTTAACAGTGAAATAGTCTCGATATTAAGGTGCCGGGATGGTGAAACGGCGATGAATCTCTTCCAAATCAGCCAGCACTTCGGCATTCAATTGCACCTCCAGGCTGGCAAGGTTGGTATCGAGTTGTTCAAGCGTGCTTGCTCCCCAGATGGTACTGGCGACAAACGGTTGCTGACGAACAAACGCCAACGCCATTTGTGCCGGGTCCAGTCCGTGACGTTGAGCCAGAGCTACGTACTCGGCAATGGCTTGCTGGGTGTGCTGCGCGCTGTAACGCACAAAGCTGCTGAACAGCGTATTGCGCGCCCCAGCAGGCTGCGCGCCATTCAGATATTTCCCGGTTAACGTACCAAAGGCGAGGGGTGAATAGGCCAACAGCTCGACCCCTTCGTGCTGGCTGATTTCAGCCAATCCCATTTCGAAGCTGCGATTGAGCAGGCTGTACTGGTTCTGGATGGAAACGATACGCGGCAAATTATGTTTTTCGGCCAGTTGCAGGTAGCGCATTACGCCCCAGGGAGTTTCATTTGATACCCCGATGTAGCGGATTTTTCCGGCGCGCACCTGCTCTTCAAGGGCTTCCAGCGTTTCTAGCAGCGTCACCGTTGCTTTGTCATCGGTGTATTGATAGTTCAATTTGCCAAAGCAGTTGGTTTGTCTCCGCGGCCGGTGCACTTGATAAAGGTCGAGGTAGTCGGTATTCAGGCGAGTTAGGCTAGCGTCCAGCGCGGCACGGATATTTTTACGATCTAATACCTGTTGCGGACGGATACCGACGTCGCTGCCACGGCTTGGCCCGGCGACTTTACTTGCCAAAATCAGTTTTTCTCTGCCGCCACGCGAGGCTAGCCATGAGCCAATATAGCGTTCCGTTAGCCCCTGTGTTTCCGGTCGCGGTGGCACAGGATACATTTCTGCGGTGTCAATCAGGTTAACGCCAGCTGCCACTGCGCGATCGAGCTGCGTGTGCGCTTCCGCTTCACCGTTTTGTTCACCAAACGTCATGGTGCCCAAACTGAGCACGCTGACTTCTAACGCACTATGGGGAATACGGTGATAGAGCATTGCCAGCTTCCTTAATGTCTGAAAATCCTGGCGTCCTCATCCCTTACGTAAAGGGAAAAACCAGCGCCTGTTTCTGACTATAACCAAGCAATGCTACGGGGGGAAGCACCTTTAATGGCGTGCAACGGACGATGGCTCTCTTTAGAACCTAATCTGTACTAGCTCAGACCTGATCTGACAGTTACCTATTATTTTTTATACAGGTGTCTGTCAGATTACATCTGGTTCAGATTCTTTTCTGCCCAGATCCGTTTTCCATCAAGTAAAGTGGCCATCGGCGTACGCCCGCAGCACGTTTTTCCCTGATGAGTTCGCTCATTATTGTAATGCCACAA
>NZ_JAHWCO010000581.1:0-2598 GCF_020054415.1 Candidatus Symbiopectobacterium sp.
AAAGTAAAATACATTGTTAGCAAGCTGTATACACAGCGTATTGAGCGTGCACATCTGACACTGCGTAACCGATTGCAACGGCTCAATCGCAAGACGCCCGGATATTCAAAATCATCCGAAATGCACGATAGGATCATCGGTACTTACATCGAACGCGGGTACTACGTTTGATGCTACATCAACTCATTGAATACACGACCCGCTCGGCGGATTGCGCGGCGCGGCACAGTTGCTGGCCAAAGCGCTGCCCGACCCCGCGCTGACGGAATACACCAAAGTGATCATTGAGTAGGCCGATCGCCTGCGCAATCTGGTGGATAGGCTATTAGGGCCGCAGCAGCCGGGTTTACACGTAACACAAAGTATTCATCAGGTCGTTGAGCGCGTCTGCAAGTTGGTCTCGTTAGAAAAACCTGACAACGTGACGCTGGTGAAAGATTACGATCCCAGCCTGCCAGAACTGACCCATGACCCAGACCAGATTGAACAAGTGCTGCTAAACATTACCCGCAACGCGCTCCATGCGCTGGGTAAAGAAGGCGTCACCATTACGCTGCGCACGCGCACCACTTTTCAACTCACGCTGCACGGCGTGCGCTATCGCTTGGCAGCGCGTATTGATATCGAAGACGATGGTCCTGGCGTCCCTGCACAGTTGCAAGACACGCTGTTTTACCCAATGGTAAGCGGTCGCGAAGGCGGCACTGGGCTGAGATTATCGATCGAGCGCAGCTTGATCGATCAGCATTCGGGAAAAATTGAATTTAACAGTTGGCAAGGCCATACCGAATTCTCGGTTTACCTGCCCATTCGCCAGTGAGGTTCACGATGCAACGAGGGATAGTCTGGATTGTCGATGACGATAGCTCCATCCGTTGGGTGCTGGAGCGCACGCTCACTGGGGCGGTGTTGACCTGTGCCACCTTTGATAACGGAAATCAGGCGCTGCACACGCTGGCAGGCTTTGTTGAATAAATAGATATTATGCTGCGTAGCCATAAAGGCTGCGGATTCCCTTGACGTAAAATCAGTATGTTAAATCCAGGGCGTGGTGATGCATCCCGGAGCGATCAGCATTTTAATCCAAAACAGGCGTGTCATAACAGCATTATTCCCTATTATTTAACAAAGCCGCGCTGGCAACCAAAACGCCAGATGTAGTGCTGTCCGATATTCGTATGCCGGGCATGGACGGTCTGGCGCTGCTGCAACAGATCAAACAGCATCATCCTATGCTGCCAGTGATTATTATGACCGCGCACTCCGATCTGGATGCTGCGGTAAGCGCTTACCAACAGGGTGCATTTGATTACCTGCCAAAACCGTTTGATATCGATGAAGCTGTCGCTTTGGTTGAGCGTGCGATCAGTCACTATCTGGAACAGCAGCAGCCGGTCCGCGCGCAACCGCTCAATGGCCCCACCACCGATATCATTGGTGAAGCGCCGGCCATGCAGGATGTGTTTCGCATTATTGGCCGACTCTCCCGTTCATCTATCAGCGTGCTGATCAACGGAGAATCGGGAACCGGTAAAGAACTGGTGGCACATGCACTGCATCGCCACAGTCCGCGCGCCAAAGCGCCGTTTATCGCCTTGAATATGGCGGCCATCCCCAAGGATCTGATCGAGTCAGAGCTGTTTGGTCACGAAAAAGGGGCGTTTACCGGCGCGAATCAGATTCGCCAGTGATGCTTTGAACAGGCCGATGGCGGCACCCTGTTTCTGGATGAAATCGGCGATATGCCTCTGGATGTGCAAACGCGGCTGTTGCGCGTATTGGCTGACGGGCAGTTCTACCGCGTCGGTGGCTATGCAGCGGTGAAAGTGGATGTGCGTATCATCACCGCAACCCACCAAAATCTGGAGCTACGGGTTCAGGAAGGCAAATTTCGCGAAGACCTGTTTCACCGTCTCAATGTGATTCGCGTCCATCTGCCTCCACTGCGTGAACGGCGCGAAGATATTCCGCTGCTGGCACGCTACTTCTTGCAGGCAACCGCCAAAGAGCTGGGAGTGGAACCCAAAAATCTGCACCCGGAAACGGAAACGGCGTTAACGCGCCTGCCTTGGCAGGGCAACGTGCGTCAGTTGGAGAACACCTGCCGCTGGCTGACCGTTATGGCCGCGGGGCAAGAGGTGTTGATTCAGGATCTGCCGCCAGAGCTGTTTGAAACCACGGCACCCGACGCCACGGTGCACATGCTACCTGACAGTTGGGCAACCCTGCTGGCGCAATGGGCCGATCGGGCGCTGCGTTCCGGTTATCAAAACCTACTCTCGGAAGCGCAACCGGAGATGGAAAGAACGCTGCTCACTACCGCGTTACGCCATACGCAGGGTCATAAGCAAGAGGCTGCTAGCCTGTTGGGATGGGGACGTAACACCCTGACGCGCAAGCTCAAAGAGCTGGGAATGGAATAGCCGCATGGTTTTACTTTTTGAATTGTTTGACGTTATATACCCAATAAACCTCAAGATGCAGGTTTGAGCACCTGAAAACGATCGTGAATTCTGGACGTCAGCGAGTCCGCTATTTCTGGTAGCGTATTGGTGAAAAAATTGAATATTGCATCCCGAAAATCGCGCGTGTTTTCAA
>NZ_JAHWCO010000709.1:0-2025 GCF_020054415.1 Candidatus Symbiopectobacterium sp.
AACAATGTGTTTTACTCTTGGAAGTTCGTCGTTGTAAGCCCTGTAGCCATCCGTGTTTGCATGACTGACGACGGTAACGCTGATGGCCACTTTTGCCATAACCGTATTTTTTCACAGGAGATGTCTGTTCACAAAACGGGCGTCTTACATCAACTTTAGCCACTGTATTCCACATCAAAAACAGGACATTTCACTCTGCAATCAACATATTGAATACACTACCCAGCGGTTTTACCACGCTTCTGGAGCTGAAAGCAAAAATATCTGACTGGATTGCAGAAAGTGAATAGAATAACAGTGAGTTCAACTCCCGCAGGGGAGCCATCATCATGTTCAGATGTCCATTTTGCGGCGCTATGGCCCGCACCCGTACCAGCCGTAAAATCACAGATATGACAATCCGGCAATATCACCAGTGCCAAAATCTGGAGTGTAGCCGGTCATTTACCACGCTTAACAGCGTGGAAAGGGAGGTAACAAAGCGCGCTGGCGTCGCACCATTGCCGCCTGACTTTATCCCGCAAGATGCGTTTCCAACATCGCATTATGGGCGGTATCAGTTAAATTTGGCGCTGTAACGAAAAACCCCGCAATTATCAATCGCGGGGCTTTTTGCTGTTTAAATTGTTCACAGTGGGTTAATAATGCGCCCTACTCTGCTAATCCGAATCTGAACCACGCAAAACCGATGCCGCCACTCTGCTGCCACTAGATAATTTAAAAAACAAAAAAAACCACCTTGCGGTGGCGTAATAGTATTTATAACTAATTGTTTTTATTAAATTAAACGATGGTGCCCGGGGCGGGACTTGAACCCGCACAGCGCGTACGCCGAGGGATTTTAAATCCCTTGTGTCTACCGATTTCACCACCCGGGCGAAAATTGGAGGCGCGTCCCGGATTCGAACCGAGGTAGGCGGATTTGCAATCCGCTGCATGGCCACTCTGCCAACGCGCCTTTATTCTGCCTACTAACCCAAGACTTCAGGTCATATCAATAAGCTTTCACTTGTAACATATTGATTAAATAATATTTTTTCATTTCCGTTTCAGGAATGGACGCCATTATGGACTGGTTACGTGCTGATGGCAAGCCCTTTGTCGCCGGGATAAAACCAAACGCTCAAAAGCTCAACACGGCAGCTCATTATTTACAACTCTCGCTGCATTTATCAGCAAAATGGCTGTTTAGTCGGCAAATATTCACCCGCCCAGACCGCGGTAACATCATTATCCTAGCTCAGCGTAAATGCCGGACAGCGACAAAAGCGTACAATATCCACCACCACCAGTAAACCAGGCGACTGGTGGTTGATACTGCACCAGCAATTTCAGTGAGGTCGACCAGGTAGCCGCCAGTAACCGTTGCTGTGGTTAAGTAACATGTTCAATCATCGAGTAAAGAAAGTTGCTAAGAAAGTCGTCTATGCCATATTGAACACTTGTGGCTGTTCACCCCTCGCCAGAATTGATCAGTCAAGCACCGGTTCTCCCTCTTTGCTATGTCCAGCTATCACGCACTAACACAACGCAAAGATCGCGCCAACCTGGATACCACTGCAAATAAACAATGTTGCGCAAAATAGTGTGACAATAATCAAGCCGATAAATAAGCAATAATGTTATTTACTAGCAGCATAATTCGTTGCGTTGTGGAGTCGCATTATGATGAATCCTTTAGAGCTACAAGCCTTACATCAACTTTTTTTTATGAGTGTTGATAAAGCGGCCACCTATATTGCTAACGGTACTGAAAGCGAAACCTAGCGTTTATGGGAAAGTGGCTCGCAGCCAATACCTTCAGCGGTTATTGACACACTAGGCTGTGTCCCTTAATTGCCTGAGTTATAGTAACCGTATGTTTCCACAGTATATTGAACTATGACTCGCTACGACCTTCCCGATGAAGCATGGATGATCATCCAGTCTTTACTGCCTGCTGAACCAGCAATACCACGTGCCGGACGTCCATGGGCAGAACATCGTAAAATCATCAATGGTATGTTCTGGATTCTGTGCTCAGGT
>NZ_JAHWCO010000293.1:0-1975 GCF_020054415.1 Candidatus Symbiopectobacterium sp.
AAAGCGCTTAACCGGATCACGCTATTAGGAATGCCGAACAGTATTCGCATCACGTAACAATCGACCCGTATGGGGCGCAGTCGTTACAAGTTCTGATTTATTCAACAAAGCCGATTTTACGTTGCGAGGATCCGTCGTTTCGCTGGGCTGACAGCATAAAATCTATTTATTCAACAAAGCCGAAAAACCATGATGATTCCTATAACAACCCCTAGTAGATAAAAATCCATTTTACCTATTCTATTCATTCAGAAAGCCTTCCAACTTCTTGAATTCCCGAGGCGTTATACCAAAAAGCGTTTTGATTTCTGTGGAGAAATGGGACGACGATGCATAGCCGTTATTCCAGGCCACGGTCGCAATCGACTCATCATTCTCAATCAGTTGCAACGCACTGTATGCAGCCCGCCACATTCTGAGCTGTTTTTTCGGTCCACAGGTAAAAGCGTTATAACAAAGCTTTCTGAAATAAGATTCTGAGACACCATATTCTTTACAGGAATTATACAGCTTATGTGACTTCATGCTTTTACTGTTATCAATAACTTGACCCAGCAAAAACTGAGCAACCCAGTAGCTCTCAATACCGCGAATGAAATGGCACAGTTTATTGATAACATCTGTGTCACTGATAAAGTCACGACAAAAAACCAAATCCATAAAACTCATTTGTGCGTTATCAATGACTGCGCAGAAGATTTTTTCTGTTTCGAAGAGGACTTTATGTTGTAAAGGCGCAGCACTCGCTCTCCATAGTCGAGAGGACTCTTTAAACCTGTATTCAGTGAAGGCTAAAAAGGTCGCCAGCTGGGTAATCAACGATCGTCCTACCAGCCATTTGCCATGAAGTGATAACTCAATAGCGCTGTTTGACACCAATACCGCAGGCTGATCTCCCGTGAAGGTGACGCGTTCCCGACTATTCATTATTGAAAAGGTGAATGTCGACTCTGGGGTTAATGGCCTGATAAAGAATAATGAGTCATTAACCACAAAGGTCTCATCCGTGATAACTGAATCTTCAACCATTGCATTATAACCAGGAGCGTATTTACAATTTTGGAAGCTTGTATTAGTGGCAATACTCTTATTCTGAAGCTCTCTAGACATAGCGACCTCTGTATAATTCGCATGACATTTATAGAAAATTGCGTCAGCCATACTGACTGAACTGCGCAGCTCATACGCTCTAGAATATAGCGAGCCCGCGATAGATATACGTGCGGTGTGTAGGGCCAGAGTATTCACTTAAAAACTAGAGGTCAAGACACATCAAAAAATGTAATAATAAATTAATCAAGATATTATATATATCATCTAAATATCATAATTATATTTAACTGAGCTGCATGTAATACACCTCAACTTTAAAATCACAAGATGTTATTTTTTTTATAAAATATATTAAATAATACGTCAAGTTATTGATATTACATTAAAATAAATCAACAAGGCCCTCTTTACTTCAAAAGCATAAAATAACCAAATCAACAATGAAAAACATAACAACAAATAAAAAAATCAACGCTACATCATTGCCATATTCAATTAGGCCGCTATTATGTCTCTATGTTTTTTTCACCCGAATCTTTACAGAACCTTAAATCATACTTTGCTAAATGATATATATAACCGTATCAGTGAATGTGAGCGGCTTTGTTGAATAAATAGAACTTTTGGGTAATCATCGGAGCAGATCACCACAGTTGTGGCTTTGTTGAATAAATAGATTTTATGCTGGCAGCCCAGCGAAACGACGGATCCTCGCAACGTAAAATCATGCAGTTAGGCCTCATGAGAAAAGTGTACACCTGAGATGACAAGCATTTTCAACGGCTTTGTTGAATAAATAGATTTTATGCTGGCAGCACAGTGAAACGAAGGATCCTCGCAACGTAAAATCATGCAGTTAGGCCTCATGAGAAAAGTGTACACCTAAGATGACAAGCATTTTCAACCAAAACTGGCACGGAAA
>NZ_JAHWCO010000288.1:0-1154 GCF_020054415.1 Candidatus Symbiopectobacterium sp.
ACCGATCACCGCCGCCGACCTGCTCAATGATCGCGTACTCCCGTTCTACGAGGCTCAGGGACTGCCGGTGCTGAGAATACTGACCGACAGGGGTACGGAGTACTGTGGTAAAGTGGAGCAGCATGATTATCAGCTTTATCGGGCTATCAACGATATCGAGCATACGAAAACGAAGGCGATGTCTCCGCAGACGAACGGCATCTGCGAGCGCTTCCATAAAACCATTTTGCAGGATTTTTATCAGGTACGTTCCGCAAGAAGTTATATGGAGACCTGGAAAGCCTGCAGGTAGATCTGGACAACTGGTTGTGGCATTACAATAATGAGTGAACTCATCAGGGAAAAATGTGCTGCGGGCGTACGCCGATGGCCACTTTACTCGATGGAAAACGGATCTGGGCAGAAAAGAATCTGAACCAGATGTAATCTGACAGACACCTGTATAAATAATCGGTAACTGTCAGTTCAGGCCTGAGCTAGTACACATCATTACCTTTGAAGATACCGCGCAAGTTGACGTTTCAGGTTTTAGGCAACGGCGCTGAATGGTGTTTATACCATTCAATCAGCTCGTTTCTTACCCCTTTTGGTAAAGCGGCCTGATGCGTTCTGCAAATCGCGCCCGCCAACGCCAGTAAAATATTCACACTGGCATGTTTACTGACAGCTTTTAACCTCAAGTAGTTCTCCTTTGCGCCGTATTGTTGCAGCTCGTCAGCATTTCTGATTCCCGCTTTCCATAGCATTCGCTCAAGATCGTGATTCAGATTGGGCAAATCCTTTAACCGTGTGCAGTGCTCACGCTCTGATTTGTCCTGTTCTGCGCCCTCAAGAGACATTTTGGCCAGTTGCAGCAGCTGAGTCGGTTCCTCCCATAAGACCTCCCCCACCAGATAGTAACTCAACGGAACGGGCATGCCCCGTTTGGTATAAACCAAGTGCTGCATATTCAGTGCAAGGAAATGAGGCTCACAGCGCTTGTTCGCGGCTTTGTTGAATAAATCAGAACCTGTAGACTGCGCCCCATACGGGTCGATTGTTACGTGATGCGAATACTGTTCGGCATTCCTAATAGCGTGATCCGGTTAAGCGCTTTGACCATGGCCATGGCTTCACCCACCTGAGCATCGTAGTCTCTCAGACTTAGATGACCA
>NZ_JAHWCO010000076.1:0-1492 GCF_020054415.1 Candidatus Symbiopectobacterium sp.
CCGTCATCGCAATGTAGTGGAAAGATGTTTTGGCCGATTAAAAGAATACCGCCGTATTGCCACACGTTATGACAAAACTGCGAGGAATTATCTGTAGATGGTTAAACTGGGCTGCATCCGCCTCTTTTACAAGAAGTTATGAAATTAAGGGACACAGCCTAGTCTTCAGAGGCTTTCTTGTTGTCATGCTTTATCGGTATGATGCCAACTGATATCGATTAATGCGTCCCGGAAACTGCCGGGAAAGTGAGAAGGGTAGGTCATTACATGTCACAGCCCATTTTTATGGTTGGGGCCAGAGGATGCGGTAAAACCACGGTCGGCAATGCGCTGGCGTGTGCGTTAGGTTACCAGTTTGCCGATACCGATCTGTTTATGCAGCAAACCAGCAAAATGAGTGTGGCAGAAGTGGTTGCCAATGAAGGGTGGCACGGTTTTCGCCAGCGAGAAAGCGTCGCCCTGCAACAAGTGACACAGTCGCGCCGTGTCATTGCCACTGGCGGAGGTATGGTGCTTTCACCGCAAAACCGTGAGTTTATGCGTTCGCAGGGGATCGTCATCTATCTGTTTGCCTCTGCGACGCTATTGGGCGATCGTCTGGAAGCAAGCCCTGAAGCGCACCAACGCCCCACCTTAACGGGACGTCCAATTGTTGACGAGATGACTGACGTGCTGGCGGCGCGTGAGACGCTGTACCGTGATGTGGCACACCATGTGGTCGCTGCCTCTGCAACACCGGATGTTATCGTGACTGAGATCCTGCAAATGTTACGTGTTTCTGCCGCCTCATAAGCGGTTTTCGTCTGTTATTTCTTTCTTCTAGTTTCTGACCACAGGTGCTGTACTTATGTTGAATGTTAACGAATATTTTTCTGGAAAAGTGAAATCTATCGGTTTTGACAGTGACTCCATCGGCCGTGCCAGCGTGGGCGTAATGGAAGCGGGAGAGTACACCTTTGGTACTGTGCAGCCGGAAGAGATGACCATGGTGAGCGGTGCGTTGACGGTAAAACTGCCGGGCAGCGATGAATGGCAAGTGTTCGGTCCCGGTGCCGTATTTTCTGTGCCGGGCAACAGTGAGTTCTACCTGCTAGTGGCTGAACCGACCTCTTATCTGTGCAAATACCTCTGATTTATTGCCCCTGCATGCAGGGGCAACCTCACCTCGCCAACGGCATCAAAGCACCTTCATCTTGAAAAAACGTCCATAGTCAGGTTTTTATTCGGTTGCAGTGTCGTGGACCCTCGGCGTCGAAGAAGCGCTTGTGGTGACCTATTGAAATTATCACCCTGTGCGCCAGGCCATGCATATTCGCATCGTGATCGATCAGTGATTTGCATGACAATCGAGGATTTGTTGAATAAATAGATTTTATGCTGGCAGCCCAGTGAAACGACGGATCCTCGCAACGTAAAATCATGCAGTTAGGCCTCATGAGAAAAGTGTACACCTGAGATGACAAGCATTTTCAACCAAAACTGGCATGGAAAA
>NZ_JAHWCO010000689.1:0-2153 GCF_020054415.1 Candidatus Symbiopectobacterium sp.
GACACACCTGTTTTGGATTAAAATGCTGATCGCTCCGGGATGCATCACCACGCTCTGGATTTAACATACTGATTTTACGTCAAGGGAATCCGCAGCCTTTATGGCTACGCAGCATAATATCTATTTATTCAACAAAGCCGTCTGGAGTGTATCCTTCATACTCTCCATTAAGTTCAGCCAATAGCTTCCTGTGCCTAGCCCCCCGCATGAGTTTTTCATCATGGTTCATACCAGGCATGCTAAGTTTAATAACTGGCGAACTAATAATTAAGTAATTTTCACCCTTCGGAATCGTAGTGGCGGTTGTACAACAAACTTCGCTCTTCTCTGCTGCTCTTCTCAATGGCGAGCCGTTGCCCGCCGTAGCTGGGACCGTCAGTTGCAAATAGCCGATGTGCGTAAAGAGCTGTCCGCAGAGCTATAGCCAAGCGACATTATTTTGATAACAGCTAGCTATGCTTCTTTGCCACATATCAGGGCACCGGATGTAATCATTTTTAAGTCGGTTGGCTATATATCATTAACAACAAAAATGACTACAAAATATTCCTAAAAATATTCCATTCTTTATATTTATGATTTTTATAGAAAAAATAATGCACCTCAGAATGTCCTACTTGGATGGGGTTTTATTACGATTGGAATCCGTCATCAGCTGATTCCCACGTCTCCTGTAGTATTTCGCTAACACAAGTGAATGTGATTAATGAAGCCCCGGCACGATACCGGGGCGGGATTAGTGATTAGTGGCGTTGCAGGGACTGGTTAACGTTCGCCTGTTGCCATTTTTCGAGCGCGTGGGTCATCACACCGTAATGCTGCTGCGTGCTCTCTTCGAGCATCTGCTGCATTTCGCCCAGTACGATAGCTTCATCTTCACGGTGACGCAGGACGCGCCGTATCGTCTGCTTATCAGCGTCGAAGATGGCACCCTTGAGCGTGTTTGTAATGCTGTAGATACGGCGGCACTCTTCAGCCAGCAGGGGGGAGTTGCCGGATTTCGAAGTGCTGAGGGGAGGGTACGCCGGTTACACGGCGCAGAGCGTACCAAACGGCGTTGCTCCAAGCACGGTCAAAATGAAAGCCGTTTGCCATGCTCCAGACGAGGCGGGTAAGGCTGTCGATATCATGGCTACTGAATAGTTCGGCTGCTTGAGGTTTGTATTGCGGTATCGAGCAAAGCTCTGCCTCCATGCGGTTGAACTCCGCAATGTAAGCTTCCTTGAACGCTGCTGCCTTTTTGCCGGTAAAGCCCATAACGAGGAAGACAAAGCCGTCCTTGGTCATGGTATACATCGGTAGTTTGCGACCTGTGCTGTCGGTGTATTCACTCGACACAAAATTGTGTTCAGTGAATTTTGGCGAACAATCTAAGTTACGAATTTTATCCAGAACACGCTCATTGCGCTTGCCAAAGTAATCAGAAACGTTTTTAGATGTGGTTAGGGATTGTTGATAAATACGCGAGGTTCTTCAGTGTGCAGTTTTTCTGCTAATGCTGGAAGGGCCATAGTAGCCTCCGATGGTTGTATTTAAACTATCCACCACCGAAGCTGCGAAACTTACTGGTGGTGAACTGAACAGGGTTCGCAGTACCGGATACAACCAACCGGCGAGCCTTTCAGCTCCCCTATCCAGCCCACCATTGAGATGCGGCTAGATGTGCGACATAAAAAACACGCTTGCGGCGTGTCATTCTGTCGCAGTTGTATCTGGCGGGCTGCGAAACCCGGCACCTGAATTTGCAGATGCAGAGTGACTATAGCGCATGGGTTATCCCTAGGTCAATTGGATGGTTTATTGTGCTATTTACCACGTATCCCTGTTTTTCACCCTGACGCAGCGGAAGTCCTCTAGTTTCACCTTATCGCCGAACGACTTACCTGCCTCCTTAGGCTTAAAGAGCAGTTTTTCGCATTCTGACATGGTGAGTTTCACCTTAGAGAACCGTAGCCACTGAACATCCAGTCCGCCGGGCTTTTTGATAGTTTCCGTTATTTTGTACATTAAGTCTCTCCGAGGTTGTTTATGTGTCTGACGACAATTAAAACGCTGAAAAAAGTGACATAAAAACCGGGGGCAGGGGGCTAACTTGTAAAATTTTGCAGGTTGGCGGTCAGATCGCTTACACTTGGCTTAATACAGGAGGATCC
>NZ_JAHWCO010000353.1:0-6644 GCF_020054415.1 Candidatus Symbiopectobacterium sp.
CAGTTCCATCAATGACCAGATGTGAGATTTCACCACGGGTTGGCGTTTTTATGCTGATGTTCACTGTCTTTGCTCGCTTGCTGAGCAACGAATAGTCTGGACAATGCAGCGACAATTTAATCAGTTTAAAAATCGAGTCAACAAAGCCCTGTAACGCCCTCAATGAAAGGCCAACCACGCGTTTCATCATCAGTACTGTGGTGATGGCCATATCTGAGTAGTGGAGCGGTCGTCCACGCCGTTCAGTAGTGTTTTTTTCCGTCCATGCAGCAATGGCTGATTCATCTAGCCATAAGGTTAGAGAACCGCGCTGCCTTGAGGGCCTTGTTATAAGAGGGCCAGTTGGTGATTTTAAAATTTTGTTTTGCCATGGAGACCTGATTTTGAAACAACTGTGGTGATCTGCTCCGATGATTACCCAAAAGTTCTATTTATTCAACAAAGCCTGTTGCATATCAAATACCTGATCGACAGATATACCGGACTGTGGATGCACGGCTGGAACTTCACCGGCAATGGCAACTACGGCAAGGCACTGTGGGGACGTGGTAACGGTTGGGCAGCCATCAGCACCGTCGATTTCCTCGAGATGCTGGACCACCAAGATGCCAGCTATCAGATGATCCTCAACACGTTCAGCCGTCAAGCCGATGCAGCAGTTCGCTATCAGGATGCCAGCGGTATGTGGCGTACCCTGCTTAACCAGCAGGACAGCTATCTGGAGGCTTCCGGCACCGCCGGTTTCACCTATGCGCTGTTAAAAGGCATACGCCTTGGTCTGCTCGACGAACGCTATCACGATACCGCTTGGAAAGGTGTCAATGCCCTGTTGAGCCGTATCAGCCCGCAGGGAGAAGTCGCGGATGTCTCCGCAGGGACGTCAGTCGGGCACGATCTCGATCACTATCGTAAGATTGCCATCAAACAGCGCGCGTATGGTCAGTCGCTTACCATGCTGGCGTTGACAGAGGCATTAGCCGGGCTGAAGTAACTCTGGCAGCCCCGTGGCGTATCGGGCCTTCGCGGGGCTTTTTTCACTGCTGCTTACCGCGCCGTTTATGGGGTAAAAACCTGCTCCGCATCCGGTGGCAACAATCCTGCTTTCCAGCGTTGCTGCCAGCTGTGCGCAAAAGTTTGCATCCCGCTTTGACCGCCCATCTGCAACAGCCCCGGCAACTGATGGCTTTTGCCCTCACGAATCAGGCTGGCCACAGCGGTATTGGTCAGCAACACTTCATACAGAGCGACGCGCCCTCCTCCGCGTCGTGGCACCAGTTGCTGCGCCACCACACCTTGCAGGCACAGCGCCAGTTGGCTGCGCACAAAATCTTTCTCCTGTGCGGGAAACACATCCAGCAGACGTTCTCTACCGCCTGAGTGGCACCGCGTGTATGCAGCGTTGCCGGCACCAAGTACCCGGTTTCTGCCGCCGTTAACGCCAACCGAATGGTTTCACCGTCGCGTAATTCCCCCAGCAAGATGACATCTGGGTCTTCACGCAGAGCACCGCGCAAGCCGTGGGCAAACGATGGGCAGTGTACGCCGATCTCACGCTGTTGGATCAGGCCGTGATCGGCGCAAGGCGCAGATGAGCAGACAAATTCAATAGGGTCTTCCAACGTAATAACATGGCAAGCGTGCTGCTGTCTGAGCGCATTCACCACCGCCACCAATGTGGTGGATTTCCCCACTGCAGGTTGCGCCGGTCACCAGAATCAAGCCGGCGTGTCGCGTGATTAACGAAGCAAGGATCGGTGGCGCATGCAGTGTTTCCAACGCGTGTGCCGTCGTAGCAATGGTACGTAACGCAACGGAAAGCCCGGCATGCTGACGAAACAGATGTGCGCGCAGCCGAATGCCGTCGAGTGTGGTCAACGCGCCATCGGCCTGCCCCTCAGTGTGTAATTGCTGGCGCTGATGGGCCGTCATCCAACTGTCTCCCCAACGCTCCAACTGCGCAGCGTTGCAACAGGCGCTGGTCTGTATCGGTTGTAACTCGCCATCAATACGCCACATCGGTGGATATCCGCTACACAGGTGCAGATCGGAGGCATTCTGTTTTACACTACAGGTTATCCACTCATTGATATCCATAGACCCCATCCTTAGCATGACCATGAACCCGATTGAGCAGAATCTACAGAATGTCAGAGAGAAGATCGCCTCCGCCGCCGCCGCATGTGGACGCGACCCGCACGCGGTGACCTTGCTTGCCGTCAGTAAAACCAAACCTGTTGCAGCGATCGAAGAAGCGATTGCCAGCGGGCAGCGAGGTTTTGGGGAAAATTATGTACAGGAAGGCGTGGACAAGGTGCTTTATTTCCGTGAGGCCATGCCTAAGGTGGCATTACAATGGCACTTTATCGGACCGCTGCAATCCAACAAGAGCCGTCTGGTTGCCGAACATTTTGACTGGTGTCACACCGTCGATCGCCCTAAAATCGCCCAACGTCTGAGCGAACAACGCTCAGCGGCATTATCGCCATTGAACGTGTTGCTGCAAGTGAACATTAGCGGTGAAGCCAGCAAATCTGGGATCGAACCAGCAGAGCTTCCCGCCCTGGCCGCTACCGTCGCTGCCCTGCCGCACCTGACGCTGCGGGGCCTGATGGCAATTCCGGCACCGGAAAGTGACTACGCACGGCAATTAGCCGTGTTTCAATCGATGAATGACCTGTTTGCGCAGTTAAAATTGCATTATCCTCAGTTGGATACCCTCTCCATGGGGATGACGGATGATATGAGCGCCGCGATTGCGGCAGGCAGTACGCTGATACGCATCGGCACCGCCATTTTCGGCGCACGGGACTATCCTCAGCATGTATAGGCCTCAACATGGATAATTCTCGCCATGTATAATCCCCTTCGGGACTGAACGCTGCCACTGGCAGGTTGACGAACACGAGAGAACATAAATATGCAACACCGCAAGCTTACCTTTATTGGTGCCGGAAACATGGCTCAGGCCATCATTGCAGGGCTGGTTAACGGCGGTCATCCTGCCGATCATATCCGCGTCTGCGCACCGAGCGCCGCACGACGGGATGCGCTGGCACAGCGCTATGGCGTTATCAGCAGTGACGACAACCTCACGGGCGCGCAGGATGCTGACGTCGTGGTGCTGGCGGTGAAACCGCAGTTGATGGCAAGCGTATGCGAGCCGCTGCGCGGTGTGCTGAACGCGCCGGGTAAGTTGGTGCTGACTATCGCGGCTGGAGTGAGTGTGGCGCGCTTTCAAGCGCTGTTAGGGGAGCCGCTAACGCTGGTGCGCATTATGCCAAACACACCGTCATTGGTGGGCAAAGGCATGAGCGGCCTTTACGCGCCCGCTAACGTATCGGCGGAAGATCGTGCCTTTAGCGCCGAACTGATGCAAAGCGTGGGTAAAGTATGCTGGGTTGAGAAAGAGAGCGGCATCAACGGCGTTATTGCCGCCGCAGGCAGCGCACCTGCCTATTTTTTCCTGTTTATGGAAGCGATGCATCAAGAGGCCATACGACAAGGATTCACACCGGAAAGTGCACGTCAGTTGGTGCAGCAAGCCGCACTTGGTGCAGCTGCACTGGTAGAAGCCAGTCCGGATACGCCGCTTGCGACGCTGCGTGAGAACGTGACGTCCAAAGGCGGCACCACCGCAGAGGCGCTGCGGGTGTTTAACGAACGCCAACTGACACAAACCGTCGCCTATGCCATGCAGGCTGCCGTGTATCGCGCGCAGGAAATGGAAAAAATGTTTTAACGCACCGTTATTCTCTATATAGCTGATAAGGAATCGATGTTTCTATGCTAACCCTGACGTTTCTGGTCAAGACACTGATCGACCTGTATGTAATGGTGCTGCTGTTACGCATTTGGATGCAATGGTCACGCAGTGATTTTTATAACCCGTTGTCACAATTCGTGGTGAAAATCACGCAGCCTATCGTCAGGCCGCTGCGCCGTATTCTGCCTGCACTCGGCCCCATCGATAGCGCATCGCTGCTGTTGGCGTTTCTGCTGACCACGTTGAAATACCCCTTGCTGATGCTGATTCAGGTTGGAGCCTTCGCGATAAGCCCGGTCAACTTGCTGGTGGGTTTGTTGGCACTGTTAAAATCCGCGGGCTATCTGGTGCTCTGGGTAGTGATTATTCGTGCGCTGATGAGTTGGGTGAGTCAGGGACGCAGCCCGGTGGACTACCTGCTGTTCCAACTTACCGAACCGTTTATGGCCCCGATTCGCCGTATTATTCCAGCCATGGGCGGCATCGATTTCTCCGCCATGGCGGTGATTTTGATCCTGTATCTTCTGAACTACCTCGGCATGGATCTGTTTCCTGAATTTTGGTTCCTGCTGTGAGTGCAATAGCACTGATGCCCGACGGGTTGGTCATTCGGCTCTATATTCAGCCGAAGGCCAGCCGTGACCAGATAGTCGGCCTGCACGGTGATGAGCTCAAAGTCGCCATCACCGCGCCGCAGGTTGATGGTCAGGCCAACGCGCATTTGGTCAAATACCTTGCCAAGCAGTTCCGGGTGGCAAAGGGCGCAGTGAGCATTGAAAAAGGTGAGCTGGGCCGTCATAAACAGATTAGAATTGTTAATCCGCGGTACATTCCTACGGAGATCGCCGCATTGATCTCGCAGTAACCCTCCACAGTGAACTGCGCATCGCAACAGATAACTCCCCGCCATTCCCGACGATGGCATTAACAGAATGCAGGACACACGCATGGATACCACGAGGCAAAACGTCGTTTTAGCCACCGGCAACCCCGGAAAAGTTCGCGAACTCGCCGATCTTCTGGCGGATTTTGGCATGAATATCGTCGCACAAACCGAGCTGGGCGTTGATTCTGGCGAAGAGACCGGGTTGACCTTTATCGAGAATGCACTGCTCAAAGCACGCCACGCGGCGCACATCACCGGATTGCCTGCGGTGGCCGATGACTCGGGTCTGGCGGTTGATGCCTTGGGCGGTGCGCCGGGCATCTACTCCGCGCGCTACGCCGGAGTAGATGCCAGCGATCAAGCTAATCTGGACAAACTGCTCGATGCCATCAAGGATGTCCCTGACGAACAACGCGGAGCCAGCTTCCATTGCGTGCTGGTCTATCTGCGCCACGCCGATGACCCGACGCCGCTGGTCTGCCACGGCCGCTGGCAGGGTGTGCTGACGCGTAAAGCTGTGGGCGAAGGCGGCTTCGGCTATGACCCTATCTTTTACGTGCCGAGCGCATGCAAAACGGCCGCAGAAATGACGCGCGATGAGAAAAACGCGCTGTCGCACCGTGGTCAGGCGCTGCGTTTACTGCTGGATGCGCTGCGTCATGCATAAACTGCCGCCGCTCAGCCTGTATATTCACATTCCCTGGTGTGTGCAAAAATGCCCGTATTGCGATTTTAACTCTCACGCCCTCAAAGGTGAGGTGCCGCATCAGGAATATGTGGAGCACTTATTGGCGGATCTGGATGCGGCTCTTCCGCTGAGCGGCGACCGAGCTCTCAGTTCGATCTTTATCGGCGGCGGCACGCCCAGCCTGCTGAGCGCAGAAGGCATGCAGGCACTGCTCGATGGCGTGCGTGCCCGCTTGCCCCTTAGCGCGGATGCCGAAATCACCATGGAAGCCAACCCCTGCACGGTAGAAACCGATCGCTTTAGCGGCTACCAGTGTGCGGGAATTAATCGAATCTCCATTGGTGTGCAAAGTTTCAGCCCGGAAAAATTGACGCGTCTAGGACGTATTCACGGCCCGGAAGAAGCTAAGCGTGCCGCGCGTCTGGCTGCTGGACTTGGGCTGCGCAGTTTCAATCTGGACCTGATGCACGGCTTGCCGGATCAGACGCTGGAAGAAGCGTTGGACGATTTGCGACAAGCGATTGCGCTCAATCCACCGCATCTGTCGTGGTATCAATTGACGATTGAGCAGAATACCCTGTTCGGTTCGCGTCCGCCGGTGCTGCCCGATGACGATGCGCTATGGGATATCTTCGCGCAGGGCCATGCGCTGCTCACCGCCGCAGGCTATCAACAGTATGAAACGTCTTCCTACGCCAAGCCGGGCTATCAGTGCCAGCACAACCTCAACTATTGGCGTTTTGTCGATTATCTGGGGATTGGGTGTGGTGCACATGGCAAGATCACGCGCGCTGACGGGAGTATCCTGAGAACGGTAAAAGCCCGCCATCCGCGTGGTTATATGCGCGGCACTTACTTGGCCCAGCGCAATGAAGTACAAGCGGAAGATTTGCCGTTCGAATTCTTCATGAACCGTTTTCGGTTGCTGGAACCCGCGCCGCGTAGCGAATTCAGTGCCTACACCGGCTTGGCAGAAAGCGCTGTGCGCCCACAAATAGACTGGGCGTTGGCGCAAGGTTATCTGACGGAAACCACTACCCACTGGCAGGTTACCGAACACGGCAAGCTGTTTCTGAATTCTTTGCTGGAAGGATTTCTGGCGGAATAATCGCAGCCAAAGAAAGAAAAAAACAGGGCTTTGTTGAATAATAGGTAATCATGCTGTTTTTCCATGCCAGTTTTGGTTGAAAATGCTTGTCATCTCAGCTGTACACTTTTCTCATGAGGCCTAACTGCATGATTTTACGTTGCGAGGATCCGTCGTTTCACTGGGCTGCCAGCATAAAATCTATTTATTCAACAAAGCC
>NZ_JAHWCO010000145.1:0-1490 GCF_020054415.1 Candidatus Symbiopectobacterium sp.
GGCTTTGTTGAATAATAGGTAATCATGCTGTTTTTCCATGCCAGTTTTGGTTGAAAATTCTTGTCATCTCAGGTGTACACTTTTCTCATGAGGCCTAACTGCATGATTTTACGTTGCGAGGATCCGTCGTTTCACTGGGCTGCCAGCATAAAATCTATTTATTCAACAAAGCCGTGCAGACGATGAGTCAACAAAAATTGGGCGTGCTGATGGTGAATCTGGGGACGCCCGAAGCCCCGACGCCGCAGGCGGTGAAACGCTATCTGGCACAGTTTCTTAGTGATAAACGCGTCGTAGATACGCCGCGCTGGCTCTGGTGGCCGCTGTTGAATGGCGTGATCCTGCCTTTTCGTTCTCCCCGTGTCGCCAAACTCTATCAGTCTATCTGGACGGTTAACGGTTCTCCGCTGTTGGCATTCAGTCGACGTCAGGAATGTGCGCTCTCCGCCCGTTTAGGCGACGATATTCCGGTGGCGCTTGGCATGAGCTATGGTTCGCCGAGCTTGCTGTCGGCGCTGGATAGCCTGTTGTCGCAAGGTGTCACTCAACTGGTGGTGCTGCCGCTTTATCCGCAATACTCCTGCTCTACCACCGGTGCAGTATGGGATGGGCTGGCCGATGCACTGCGCACGCGCCGCCAGGTGCCCGGTATCCGTTTTATCCGCGACTATGCGACGCACCCGGTCTATATCGATGCGCTAAAGCAGCGTGTGGAAGCGTCATTTTCGCTGCACGGCGTGCCAGACCGCTTAGTGATATCGTTCCATGGCATTCCGGTGCGTTATGCTACGGAAGGGGATGACTATCCTCTGCGCTGTCAGGCGACGGCACAGGCGCTGATCGCTGCATTGGGGCTGGCACCGGAACAGGCGCAAATGACATTCCAATCACGTTTTGGCCGTGAACCTTGGCTCACCCCTTATACGGATGAAACATTAAAGGGATTACCTGCGCAGGGGATCAAACGCATTCAGGTTATTTGCCCTGGGCTTGCAGCCGATTGTCTGGAAACGTTGGAAGAAATTCAGGAGCAGAACCGGGAGATTTTCCTGCATGCTGGCGGTGAACAGTTTGCTTATATTCCGGCGTTAAATGATGATGCGCGGCACATTGATTTGTTTGAAGCGCTGGTGCGTGACGAGTAGTTAAAACAGTACAGATAAAAAAAATGTATTAGTCGCGACTAGATCTGACAATGGACCTTGAAAGGTTGAGAGTTACCGGTTTTGATATGGGTGTCTAATCCTTAAACAAAACGCGAGGTAACTCTCATGCTTCATACTAACAAATCCCATTATCAAACACAAAGCCGGCCTGCTCAATCTCGCCGAAGAACTCGGTAACGCATCAAAAGCCTGCAAGATCATGGGCGTGTCACGCGATACATTTTACCGTTATCAGGAACTGGCTGCTGAAGGCGGCATTGATGCGCTGGTTAACCAGAACCGTCGGGTTCCGAACCTGAAGAACCGCGCCGACGAAGCCACTGA
>NZ_JAHWCO010000137.1:0-3510 GCF_020054415.1 Candidatus Symbiopectobacterium sp.
CAGATCCTGTAGTTGTACGCCAAAGGCATGACCACCCGCGAGATCGCTGCCGCGTTCAAAGAACGGTATGACGCTGATGTCTCGCCGACGTTGGTATCCAAAATCACCGATGCCGTGATGGTGCAGGTCGCCGAATGGTAAAATCACCCAATGGATGCGATATATCCCATGGTTTATCTTGACTGTATCGTTCTGAAAGTCAGACAGGACAGCCGCGTCATCAACAAATATGTGTTCCTGGCACTGGGTATCAATATCGAAGGCCAGAAAGAACTGCTGGGTATGTGGCTGGCCGAGAGTGAAGGTGCAAAGTTCTGGCTTAACGTGCTGACGGAGCTGAAAAACCGTGGCCTGACCGACATCCTCATTGCCTGTGTTGACGGCCTGAAAGGCTTCCCTGACGCCATCAACGCTGTGTATCCGTAGGCACGTATCCAGCGATGTATCGTGCATATGGTGCGCAACAGCCTTCGGTTCGTGTCCTGGAAGGACTATAAGGCAGTCACCCACGACCTGAAAGCCATCTACCAGGCCCCCACAGAAGAAGCAGGTCTGCAGGCGCTGGAAGCGTTCGCCAGTGCCTGGGACAGCAGCTATCCGCAGATAAGCCGGAGCTGGCAGACAAACTGGGCTAACCTGGCGACGTTCTTCGCTTACCCGGCAGACATCCGCAACGTCATCTATACAACCAACGCCATCGAGTCGCTGAACAGTGTGATCCGGCATGCAATCAAAAAACGCAAGGTGTTCCCGACGGACGATGCAGTGAAAAAAGTCGTGTGGCTGGCAATCTAGGTTGCCTCACAGAAATGGACGATGCCACTACGGGACTGGCGTATGGCAATGAGCCGCTTTATTATCGAGTTCGGTGACCGCCTGGACGGCCACTACTGAGAAAAGGCATTTACACAGAATCGTGTACAGGGTCACATGTTAGCGATTAGAACGAGGTGGTATCTTTGAACAGGCCCACTTTTAATTCGTCAGCGGTATAGATCTGCTTGCCATCAACCAACACTTCACCATCGGCAATTCCCATCACCAAACGGCGATTGATAACGCGCTTGAAGTGAATACGGTAGGTGACTTTTTTAGCCGTTGGCAATACCTGACCGGTGAATTTCACTTCACCTACACCCAGCGCACGGCCTTTACCTTCACCGCCCAGCCAGCCCAGATAGAACCCGACCAACTGCCACATGGCATCCAATCCCAGGCAGCCAGGCATTACCGGATCGCCGATAAAGTGGCAACCAAAGAACCACAGGTCAGGAGTAATATCCAATTCGGCTTCGACGTAGCCTTTGCCATGATTACCGCCGTCTTCCATCATTTTGACGACACGGTCCATCATCAACATGTTCGGGGCAGGCAACTGTGGGCCTTGAGGGCCGAACAGTTCACCGCGGCTAGAGGCAAGAAGGTCTTCTTTCGTATAAGATTCGCGTTTATCTACCATATTCTCAGTAAGCCTTATTCTAGTGAAGCGCGCAGGTTAGCTTACACCTGTAAGCTGAGCAACACAGAAACATCTGGTTAAACCAGTTTATCACCGAAAAAACCACGGGAAGCGGCGTCGCTCCGGCGGTGAGAATTGCGCAATACGCTCTTTGATCAAGCCCAACAGATTCGGCTGTTGTTCATCGTCATAGAGCATATTGGTTAATAACGTGATGGCTTCCGGCACCGTTTCCACTGGAATGATATGGAATTGTCCGGATCGAACGGCCTCAACCACATCAGCATTTAGACTCAGGTGACGAAGATTGGCCGCTGGAATGATGACACCCTGATTGCCCGTGAGTTCTCGTCGCTGACAAATTTCAAAGAAGCCTTCAATCTTCTCATTGACACCGCCAATGGGTTGCACGCGGCCAAACTGATCGACCGAGCCGGTGATCGCGAGTTGCTGATTGATCGGTTGTAGCGACAACGCACTGATTAATGCGCACAGTTCTGCCAGCGACGCACTGTCACCATCAACTTCACTGTAGGACTGCTCAAACACCAGCGATGCAGAGAAAGGCAACTGTTGTTCCAACTCCAGTTCGGAAATTAGAAATGCCTGCATGATCATCATGCCTTTGGCGTGTAAATTACCTGCCAATTCTGCTTTGCGATCGACATCGGTAAATTCGCCATCGCCAGGGTGAACCACACAGCTAATGCGAGTGGGCTCACCAAATGCCACCGGATGACCGGGATATTCGAGTACCGAGAGTCCGTTAATTTGACCAACGACTTCGCCCTCGGTTTCTATCACTATCTGCCCCAGCTCAATTTCGTCATGCATACGCTCTGCCAGATAGCCTTCTCGCCAGCGTTGGGCTGCGATCGCCTCAGTGATGGTTTGAGCGGTGATATGCGCATCCTGAGCGTAAATGGCAATGTGCTTGAGCTGATGCGTAAGCCATTGAGGACAAAGCGGCAAGCTGCCATGATCGCCACTGTAACGTACAGCTAATTGCAGCAATGAAGGCCAGGCATCTGCCGCGAGCAAGGGGAGATGATTGGCGGTGCATAATGCATTAATGTATGCACACCAGCGCGACATATCATCTTCGTCAATCAGCGGCAATTCGGATTCAAATTCACCGTAAACGGCCAAGTCACGCAGGTCGGGTTCAATATCGTGTAGATCGCCAAGGCTTTCGCGATCGCCGACCACGATCAGCCGAATGTTCATGGGCATCGGCGGAATGGCGAGAGGTAAAGGACGCCTTTCATCAGGTGAAAGCCAATGGTATTGGCCTTCTGCGATAATTTGTTTCAGGCGTAACCACAGCAATGGCTGTGCTAACAAGGTTCGTGCGGTCAGGATCAACGTGCCGCCATTGATACGGTGTAATAAGCCGGGTTGCAGGCTAATGCGTTCCTGAAAATAACGGACACAGCCGAATAACTGTTCTGCTTCGATCCATGCCTGGAATTCGCATGCCTGCTGTGCCGCAAAATTATCGTCAAGTTGTTGCGCCGGTTGAATCTCAACCCGATCGTGTTCAATACGATAACAGCTACCGCGGGGGGCTGAGATCGGTGGGCACAGATGCCTTACCGCCCCTGTAGTAAGTGCGAGGTAAGCATGGGTCTCTTCTGCCTTCACCAACATATAGGGTGACGGTGAGCGCGGATGGCAAAATACCTTCAGGCTATCCGCCAGTCGGGGCTGAAGTGCAGCAAAATCCAGCGATTCAAGCTTGTCTGCCCGATCGAACAGAGACTGGTAAGGCGTATGGTCGGGCAGCAGATGCTGCCATGCAAGTTGGTTATTGGTCAAAGTATCAAAGGTAGTTGTCTGAGTGAAGAGCGTGATTATACAAGAATAATACCTGCTGCACAGACGAAGTGTTGGAACGTTATGGAAATAGATAATTTGTACTAGCTCAGACCTGATCTGACAGTTACCGATTATTTATACAGGTGTCTGTCAGATTACATCTGGTTCAGATTCTTTTCTGCCCAGATCCGTTTTCCATCGAGTAAAGTGGCCATCGGCGTACGCCCGCAGCA
>NZ_JAHWCO010000239.1:0-1312 GCF_020054415.1 Candidatus Symbiopectobacterium sp.
AGCGGACCATCGCCGGTGGTAACAGTCTTTGTGGAGTAGCCATTGCGCGTGTTAGTTCCAGATTTGGACTGGTGCTTCTCATGCCCGAGGTGATGGGTCATTTCAGCATTAAGGGCAGCTTCAACGCTGATCTTTTTCAGCAGGCGATCAAACCGGTTGAGATAGTCAGGGGTTTTGAGATTTTTGGCCAGCTCGTTAGCCAGAGCCTGTAACTGTTTTTCGTCCTAAAGTAACCTGCTTTTGATGTTGGATTGAACATATCAAAATCAGGCAATTACACAATCTCGTGTACAGGCTCTAACCAATCCACTTGTAGGTGGTCAACGCTTCCAACCCCATCGGGCAGCGCGCGTGCAATTTATGCGTGCTTACCGCCACTTCGGCACCCAAGCCAAGCTGGCCGCCATCGGTAAAGCGGGTGCTGGCATTGACGTACACCGCCGAGGAATCCACCTCGCGCACAAAGCGTTCCGCATTGCTGATGGAGCGCTTCAAAATGGCATCAGAGTGCTGCGTGCCGTGTTCACGGATATGGGCAATGGCAGCATCCATATCGTCCACCAGTGCCACGTTGAGGTCGTTAGAAAGCAATTCGTCATCGTAGTCCTTTGCTTCCATCGCAACCACCTTGGCAGGCCCGCTTTGTGCCAGTGCGCGTTGAATCACGCTCACCGTGGCCGCATTGGCGCGATAAGTCCCTTTGCCGCAGCGCAGAATCACTGCGTTACCGGTTTTCAGGCACAGGCTGGCGACGTCCACCGTCACATTCGGGCGCGCTTCATAGATAACGCCCACCACGCCCAATGGCACGCGACGGCGTTCCAGCTTCAATCCATTATCCAGCAGGCGGCCATCTATCACTTCACCCACCGGGTTCATTAAGGCGGCAGACCTGGCGCACATCGTCAGCGATGGCGCTCAGCCGCTGCGGTGTGAGCAGCAACCGGTCTTGTAACGCGGCGCTCATGCCATTTTGCCGTGCATCTGCCAGATCCAGTGCGTTTGCGGCCAGAATCTCTGCGCTTTCTGCCTCCAGCAGGTCAGCAATCACCTTCAGAGCCTGGTTCTTCTGCACCGTACTCAGCACCGACAGGTGATAGGAGGCTTGTTTAGCCGCTTTCCCCATTTTTTCCAGCATGGCGTGCTCCTTAATTGATAATCATGTCGTCGCGGGCTTTGTTGAATAAATCAGAACTTGTAACGACTGCGCCCCATACTGGTCGATTGTTACGTGATGCGAATACTGTTCGGCATTCCTAATAGCGTGATCCGGTTAAGCGCTTTGACCATGGCCATGGCTTCACCCACCTGA
>NZ_JAHWCO010000542.1:0-1778 GCF_020054415.1 Candidatus Symbiopectobacterium sp.
GCTACAGGGCTTACAACGACGAACTTCCAAAAGTAAAACACATTGTTACCAAGCTGTATACACAGCGTATTGAGCGTGCACATCTGACACTGCGTAACCGATTGCAACGGCTCAATCGCAAGACGCTCGGATATTCAAAATAATCCGAAATGCACGATAGGATCATCGGTACTTACATCGAACGCGAGTACTACGTTTGATGCTACATCAACTCATTGAATACACGACCGTTTGTGGCACTGGAGCAACGCGCTGCTGTTTATCCTGTTGCTGGCGAGCGTTTTTATCAACCACTTTGCACTGCTCGGCGCGCACGATACCGCGCTTCTGGTGTCACTGCACAGCCTGTGCTGCTATCTGTTGCTGGTGTGCTGACTGGCGTTTGTGCTGATTAACGCGCTGGGTGGCAACGGGCACCACTACGTTATCGAGCGACAGGGGTGGGGCCAGCGAGCTTTTCTGCAAGTGCGCTTTTATCTTTACGGCATTATCAAAGGTGAAGATCATCCATTCCCGGCCACACCGCGCGCCAAGTTCAACCCGCTACAACAGGTGGCTTATCTGGGGGTGATGTACAGTCTGGTGCCGCTACTGCTGCTCTCAGGGGTAGCGTTGCATAACCCTCTGTGGCTGCCCGCCGGATGGATTTTGGTGAAAGCCTAGCTGCTGCCGGTGCATTTTATGCTGGCGGTACTCAGCGTGTTCTTTATCTGTGGGCATCTCTATCTGTGCACCATAGGGCGCACACCGAACCAGACCTTCCGCAGTATGGTCGATGGCTACCACAGGCACTAATGGAGCACCCATGATGCCGACCCATGGAGAACCGCACATCACTCGTGAGCAGTTGCGTGCACTGCACGTTAGCCGCGACTTGTATCGCTGGTTCCTGAAACGTTTTCAAACGGGCGGCAGCTATCAGGCGATTCACGAGGCGCTGATTGGCGATGGCCGCAGCGCCTGGCTGGAAAGTTTGGCGGATTATGCCTACGCGCACAACTTTGGCGCCCTGCCGTTTCTCGAACAGGAGATAGGCAGTGCGCGAACCCTGGCAGCGCAGCTGACACGCAGTCAGGCAGAACAGTTGCACATTACCCCACGCTGCCACGCCAGTGGCCGCTTCACGCCAATGCTGTCGTGTACCTTGCAATTTGCCAGCTGCGATCACGCTTTGAATATTTGCTGCTCCGGCTTTCAAAGCAATCTGGCCGCCACCGGCAACGGCAACTTTATCGGTCAATCCGGTGATAACGGCAGAATCGCCAGCGCAGGCTACGGCAGCCAGTTGGTGAGCAGCGGCTTTGCCGCCAAAATGAGCAATACCGGGCAAAACTGCCGCATCTGCGCGTTGGGCGATCGTGCGCGCATTGCCAACTGCGGCAATGCGACAAAAATCAGCAGCGCCGGTCGTGGCACCCACATCACCAGCAGCGGCAGACGCAATTACCTCGCCAGCCAAGGCGCTTCAACGCGCGTGGCGAATGCCGGCGATGGCAGTCATATCCACACGCAGGGAGCGGGCAGTCGCATCACCAACAGCGGCGATAACGTCACGCTACAGGTCAGCGGTGCCGATAGCGTGTTTTGTTCTAGCGGCAGCGTGCAACAGTTTACGCTGGGCGTCGGTGGCTGTGCAGCACATAGCAGAGCTAAATAACATAAAAACTTTAAATATCAATATATTGACTGAATTTATCGCTCAAAAAACAGGCAACAAAACACAACAAAGCACGACAATACACGACATTTTTATCAATAACTTACCGTCCATTTCGACC
>NZ_JAHWCO010000177.1:0-3402 GCF_020054415.1 Candidatus Symbiopectobacterium sp.
GTGGGTGAAGCCATGGCCATGGTCAAAGCGCTTAACCGGATCACGCTATTAGGAATGCCGAACAGTATTCGCATCACGTAACAATCGACCCGTATGGGGCGCAGTCGTTACAAGTTCTGATTTATTCAACAAAGCCTAATTTCGACCGAATTTCGAGTAATTTCGATTGATACGCTATAACTTATTGAATAATAATCCCGGTATTTTTATGCCGCTGTAAGCCACAGCACCCCGCCATCCGTTTTATTGGCAATGAAGATATTGCAGACAATTTGCGCTGGTTTGCTCCGTGGACTGATAAACTGAAGGTCTGGCAGGAACATTCTCCGTATCTGTTTATCCATACGCCTGACATTGGCAATGTACTCCCGCTGGTACTGGCGATATGGCCGTTATTAGAGCAGGTTATCGCTGCCCGCCCGCCGCGCCCTGACTGGCCGCAATTTAAACAAATATAAAACAACAACGTATTAAAAGGCTTTTTTTAACATTTTTTATTATAACTTCATGTTTTGAACTGCTTTTTTTAAAAGCAGACATTACAGGCGACAGTCTGACAGCAGACAGTTATCATTCTAACAGCCGAAGTCGGTTAATATTTTCTGTCAGGCAATGTTTGCCCGACAATGGAGTGGAACATGGTAAGCGCGCTCTATGTGGTGCTTGGCGCATTGTTGCTGGTAAAACTGTCTCTCGATGTGGTTAAACTGCGTATGCAATACCGCGTAGCTTACGGAGACGGTGGTTTTTATGAATTACAGACCGCCATTCGGGTGCATGGCAATGCCGTAGAATACCTCCCCATCGGCGCTATTCTTCTGGTTCTGATGGAAATGAACGGTGCCTTGATCGCCATGATTCACCTGTGCGGTATTTTGTTGATTATTGGCCGGCTCTTTCACTACGTGGGCTTGCGTCAACGTGAATTCCGCTGGCGTCGTACCGGAATGGCCGCTACCTACGCCTCACTGGTATTGATGTCGCTGTTCAATCTTTACTACCTTCCCTGGGAATTGGTGCTCACGCTCTATTAACCGCGCGTGTGATGTTGGTGCGCCGTATGTACTGTGGCGCGCCCAAGGAAACAGACTTTCTTATCCGTATTTGCTAGACTGTCTCACCTTTTTTATTAACCGCACTGTAATTTCGTGTCCATCATGCCAAATCGCGATACGCTTTTTTCTGTTCCCATAGCCCACCTCGGTGATTGGACCTTTGACGAGCGCGTCGCTGAAGTTTTTCCCGATATGGTTCAGCGCTCCGTCCCCGGTTATTCGAATATTATTTCCATGATCGGCATGTTGGCCGAACGTTTCGTCAAACCAGATACTCAGATTTACGATCTGGGATGCTCGCTGGGTGCCGCTACACTGTCGATGCGGCGTAATATTCAGACCACGGGTTGCAACATTATCGCCGTTGACAACTCACCCGCGATGATTGAACGCTGTCGCCGCCACATTGATGCTTTTCGCGCAGCCACTCCCGTCAAGGTCATCGAAGCAGATATCCGCGACATCGTCATCGAAAATGCCTCCCTGGTGGTACTCAACTTCACCTTGCAATTCCTGGCACCGGAAGAGCGGAAAGCACTGTTAACGCGTATCTATCAAGGCTTGAACCCCGGTGGTGCGCTGGTGTTATCGGAGAAGTTCAGCTTTGAAGACAGCAAAGTGGGTGAGCTGTTATTCAACATGCACCACGATTTCAAACGGGCAAATGGCTACAGCGAATTAGAGATCAGTCAAAAGCGCAATATGTTGGAAAACATCATGCTGACCGATTCGGTGGAGACCCATAAATCTCGTCTGGCGCACGCTGGATTTCAGCACAGCGAAGTGTGGTTCCAGTGCTTTAATTTTGGTTCGTTACTGGCGCTAAAAGCTGAGGATAAGGCGTGATCGATTTCGGCAATTTTTATCAGCTTATCGCGAAAGGCCCATTGAGCCATTGGTTAAATACGCTGCCAGCACAACTGAGTGCATGGCAACGGGAATCACTACACGGTAAATTTAAGCAATGGTTCAATGCCGTTGAAGCCTTGCCTGAACTAACGCCCTCGCAGCTAGATGTGCTACACAGCGTCACCGCGGTGTTACAGCCGGATCTCAGCAATGGACAGCGTGAAGGGATGGAAGTGCGCCTGCGTCAACTGATGCCGTGGCGTAAAGGCCCCTATTCGCTTTACGGTGTCAGTATCGACACCGAATGGCGCTCCGATTGGAAATGGGAGCGGCTAACGCCACATATCAGCGCCTTGCAGGGTCGTCTGGTATTGGATGTCGGTTGCGGCAGCGGTTATCACCTATGGCGCATGGTTGGTGCCGGTGCGCATCTGGCTGTGGGTATCGACCCGATGCAGCTTTTCGTCTGCCAATTCGAAGCCGTACGCAAACTGCTTGGTAACGATCAACGTGCGCATGTATTACCGCTTGGCATCGAACAACTGCCGGAGCTCGCTGCCTTTGATACCGTGTTCTCCATGGGCGTACTTTACCATCGCCGTTCGCCGCTCGATCATCTGTGGCAGTTGAAAAATCAGTTGGTTTCCGGTGGAGAACTGATGCTGGAAACTCTGGTTATCGAGGGCGATGAAAATGCCGTGCTAGTGCCTGGCGAGCGTTACGCGCAAATGCGCAATGTTTACTTTATTCCCTCAGCTCCGGCGCTGGTACGCTGGTTGGAAAAGTGCGGTTTTGTCGATGTGCGTATCGTCGATCAGTGTGTCACTACCCTCGAGGAACAGCGCAAAACCTCATGGATGGTCACAGAATCACTGGCTGATTTTCTCGATCCTAACGATCACAGTAAAACCTGCGAAGGTTACCCCGCGCCATTGCGTGCCGTGATTGTGGCACGTAATCCGTAGCATCCCGCCCCGGCTTTGCGCCGGGGTTTTACTTTCTATTTATCGCAACATCGGGTCCCGGTCCAGAACCTGCTTTTTGATATTTCTAACTGCGCTTTTTATTTGCTTTCGGAAAATTTCATAATTCATAATCGCGTTACATGAAACAAGGCGATAACCTGATATAAAAATAATTGTTTTCTTGGTCGTGTATTCAATGAGTTGATGTAGCATCAAACGTAGTACTCGCGTTCGATGTAGGTACCGATGATCCTATCGTGCATTTCGGATGATTTTGAATATCCGAGCGTCTTGCGATTGAGCCGTTGCAATCGGTTACGCAGTGTCAGATGTGCACACTCAATACGCTGTGTATAATGTATTTTACTTTTGGAAGTTCGTCGTTGTAAGCCCTGTAGCCATCCGTGTTTGCATGACTGACGACGGTAACGCTGATGGCCACTTTTGCCATAACCGTGTTTTTTCACAGGAGATGTCTGTTCACAAAATGGGCATCTTACATCAACTTTAGCCACTGTATTCCACATCCAAAA
>NZ_JAHWCO010000560.1:0-1275 GCF_020054415.1 Candidatus Symbiopectobacterium sp.
AGCCCAGCGAAACGACGGATCTTCGCAACGTAAAATCATGCAGTTAGGCCTCATGAGAAAAGTGTACACCTGAGATGACAAGCATTTTCAACCAAAACTGGCATGGAAAAACAGCATGATTACCTATTATTCAACAAAGCCAAAGTAAACATCGGCAACGGCGCAACCCGCGATTCCAAAATCTTCACCATGACAAAAGACGGATTCATCTTCCTCGTAATGGGCTTCACCGGCAAAAAAGCAGCAGCGTTCAAGGAAGCTTACATCGCAGAATTTAACAGCATGGAGGCCAGCTTATCCTCCGCTGTTCAGCCAGCGCCAACCCTCCACAAAACTCCTGATTGCCTCTACCGGGTACAAGTCACCATCTGGGATGACCTGCTTGGTGGCAAGCTTGCATTCGTCGGAAAAGCCAACTCGTTTCGTTCTATCGCAGCAGGGATCGCAACGTATCTGGGTTACAGGCCCACGAGCTTTGTCGAAATTCCCGACGCGCTAGAAAAACTCAGCGCCAGACGCATTCACTAATCACTAATCCGCCCCGGGATCGTGCCGGGGTTCCATTAATCACATTAACTTGTGAGAGGTTTACTCATGCAAAATTTAGTTTCTGAATATATTTTAACCATGTCCAGCCGCGAGATTGCCGAACTGACAGAAAAACGCCATCCGGATGTAAAACGAGACGTTGAAAGAATGATTTCTGACCTACAGGGAGATGTGAGCAAATTTGCGCACATCTATCTGGACTCCATGAATCGCCAGCAGACTGAGTACCTACTCGACCGCGACCACACCGAATGCCTGCTCACAGGATACAGCGCCGTCGGTCGTGTATTCAATATGTTGATTGCAGTGTGAAGTGTCCGGTTTTGGATGTGGAAAACAGTGGCTAAAGTTGATGTAAGATGCCTGTTTTGTGAACAGACATCTCCTGTGAAAAAACACGGTTGTGGCAAAAGTGGCCATCAGCTTTACCGTCGTCAGTCATGCAAACACGGATGGCTACAGTGCTTACAACGACGAACTTCCAAAAGTAAAAAACATTGTTAGCAAGCTGTATACACAGTATTGAGCGTGCACATCTGACACTGCGTAACCGATTGTAACGGCTCGATCGCAAGACGCTCGGATAGGCTTTGTTGAATAAATAGATTTTATGCTGGCAGCCCAGTGAAACGACGGATCCTCGCAACGTAAAATCATGCAGTTAGGCCTCATGAGAAAAGTGTACACCTGAGATGACAAGCATTTTCAACCAAAACTGGCATGGAA
>NZ_JAHWCO010000122.1:0-1600 GCF_020054415.1 Candidatus Symbiopectobacterium sp.
CGTGGTATTGCTGGTTCAGCAGGCAGTAAAGACTGGATGATCATCCATGCTTCATCGGGAAGGTCGTAGCGAGCCATAGTTCAATATACTGTGGAAACATACGGTTACTATAACTCAGGCAATTAAGGGACACAGCCTAATGCCTTGATGACAAGGACAATACTACCGAGGGGACATTCATGAGTGATACCATTCGCGTCGGGCTGTTAGGGTATGGCTATGCCAGCAAGACGTTTCATGCGCGGTTGATCACCGCTGTGCCGGGTATTGAACTGGTTGCCGTGTCGAGTAGTGATGGGCAAAAAGTGCATGCGGATTGGGCCGACGTCACCGTGGTTGACGATCCGCAAGCGCTGTTCAGCCGTGCAGATATTGACCTGGTTGTTATTCCCACCCCGAATGAAACCCATTACCCTTTGGCCAAACAGGCGCTGTTAGCGGGAAAACACGTGGTGGTTGATAATCCCTTTACCGTGACGTTGTCATAAGCGAAAGAGCTGACACAGGTGGCGACACACAGTGGAAAATTGCTGTCCGTGTTCCATAACCGTCGCTGGGACAGCGATTTTCTAGCGCTAAAACAGTTAGTTGAAACAGATGTGTTGGGGGAAGTGGTTTATATTGAGTCGCATTTTGACCGTTTCCGCCCGGAAGTGCGCCAGCGTTGGCGTGAAGATGGCAGCGTGGGCAGCGGAATCTGGTATGACTTAGGGCCACACCTGTTAGATCAAGCGTTGCAGCTAGTTGGGCTGCCAGTGGCTGTCAATGTGGATCTGGCGCAACTGCGCCCAGGCGGTAAAGCCACGGATTATTTTCATGCCACCTTGATTTATCCACAGCGTCGAGTGGTACTGCATGCCAGTATGCTGGTATCCGCCGAGTCTGCACGATTTACACTGCACGGTACTAAAGGCAGTTTCATCAAATATGGTCTTGATCCGCAAGAAGATCGTTTGAAGAGCGGTGTACGTCCGCAGCAAACGGATTGGGGGTTGGATTCCCGCCATGGCGTGCTCACATTACATCAGGATGGGGTGATGGCAGAACAGGCGGTAACCACGTTGCATGGTAACTATCCTGCCTATTACGCTGCGGTGCGTGATGCGTTGCAAGGCAAGGGCGAAAACCCGGTGCCCGCCGCGCAGGCGATACAGGTGATGGAGTTGATTGAACTTGGCCTGCTCTCGCATCAGGAACGACGTGCGGTGATGGGGTCGTGTATTCAATGAGTTGATGTAGCATCAAACGTAATACTCGCGTTCGATGTAAGTACCGATGATCCTATCGTGCATTTCGGATGATTTTGAATATCCTAGCGTCTTGCGATTGAGCCGTTGCAATCGGTTACGCAGTGTCAGATGTGAATGCTTAATACGCTGTGTATACAGCTTGCTAACAATGTGTTTTACTTTTGGAAGTTCGTCGTTGTAAGCACTGTAGCCATCCGTGTTTGCATGACCGACGACGGTAACGCTGATGGCCACTTTTGCCATAACCGTGTTTTTTCACAGGAGATGTCTGTTCACAAAACGGGCATCTTACATCAACTTTAGCCACTGTATTCCACATCCAAAACCGGACATTTCACACTGCAATCAAC
>NZ_JAHWCO010000299.1:0-7553 GCF_020054415.1 Candidatus Symbiopectobacterium sp.
ATACAGTGGCTAAAGTTGATGTAAGATGCCCGTTTTGTGAACAGACATCTCCTGTGAAAAAACACGGTTATGGCAAAAGTGGCCATCAGCGTTACCGTCGTCAGTCATGCAAACACGGATGGCTACAGGGCTTGCAACGACAACCTTCCAAAAGTAAAAAACATTGTTAGCAAGCTGTATACACAGCGCATTGAGTGTGCACATCAGACACTGCGTAACCGATCGCAACGGCTCAATCGCAAGACGCTCTGATATTCAAAATCATCCGAAATGCACGATAGGATCATCGGTACTTACATCGAACGCGAGTACTACGTTTGATGCTACATCAACTCATTGAATACACGAACAAATACTCCGTCATATAGTTGATGCACAGTTGTACTTTGAGCGGCAAATTATCCTTGCGTGTATACAAAGCGTAAACCGGGCGCGGATCGGAGTGATAGCGGCTGAACAGAATTTCCACTTCGCCGCGCGCAATCTCGTCGATGATCCACATCAATGGGATATAGGCGATGCCTGCGCCAGTTTTGAGCCAGCGTACCAGCGTCTGCGGATCGTTAGTGGCAAAGCGACCCTGCGGTGCGATTTTGGTGGAAATGCCTTCTGGGGCGATCAGTTCGAATTCACTGTCTGCACGCACGGTGTACTCCAACCAGGAGAAACTTTCCACGTCTGACGGTTTTTCCGGAGTGCCGTGCTGGGTCAAATAACGTTTGGCGGCGCACACCACCATTGGCATAGAACCGAGACGTTTGGCAAACAGGCTGGAGTCCTGCAAGGCACCCACGCGGATAACGATATCCAACCCGTTTGCAATCAGGTCGGGGGCGGGAATGCCGGTGACCAGATTGACCGAGAGCCCTGGGTATTTTAGCAGCATCTCTGCTGTCATGGCCGCCAGCACATTTTGCGCCATGGTGGAGGAACTGCCAATGCGCAGTGTGCCGATCGGCGTGTTATTAAAGGCGTAGAGCTGATCGTGCGCTTCGTGCGCCTCATGCAGCATACGCCGACAGCCGTGGTAGTAGATCTTGCCGCCTTCTGTAAGCCCGATGCTGCGCGTGCTGCGATTGAGCAGCTTGATCTGTAGCTCTTCTTCCAGCCGGGTCACCGTTTGGCTGACGGCAGAAACGCTCATGTTCAATTGTCGGGCTGCGGCGGTAAACGAGCCACACTGCACTACGCGCGCAAAGACCGACATGCTCTTTAGTCTTTCCATTATTCACTCTGGCTTAAAAGTGATTTAGATCACACATCGTAGATGAAACGCAAATAAACATCCATAATACACCGTATTCGAACGAATCGTGCGGGAAGAATACCGGTGTGCTTTGTGCTACTTGTTTCCATCAGGTAACAGGCTGCGTTCGCTTCTACTAAACAACCTGCAACCTCTCTTGATCAGTGTAATGCCCTTCATGCCTTTTGGCATTGATGGCGAAAGGCCTGTGTCGTCGTTGGTAATGAACCCTAATGCCTGTGTCTACGGTGACACGGTCGGTATTGTTTATTCGTTAATTGAAATAAAAAGGAAAAGAGGATGAGTTCACTTCCGGTGATGGTGCTGTTTGGCCTGTCCTTCCCGCCCGTATTCTTTGTGTTGCTGGTATCGCTGGTACTGTTTTTTGTGTTGAACCGTGTCTTACAGCCCACCGGCGTTTATGACGTGGTATGGCATCCTGCGCTGTTTAACACCGCTCTGTTTTGCTGTCTGTTTTGCTGTCTGTTTTATCTGATCTTTCGCTTCTCCCTTTGAGGTCACTGTGAAAACCCTTGCTATAAAATTTCCTGTTGTCTCGCTGATAACCAAAAGGCTGCTGCGTGTGGGTATCACGCTGTGCGTGCTGTTGCTGGCTGCCGTTGCGCTGCTGCGCGTTTGGGCGTTCTATACCGAATCGCCGTGGACGCGAGATGCGAAGTTCAGCGCAGACGTTGTGGCGATCGCACCGGATGTCAGCGGGCTGCTGACAGAGGTATTGGTGCATGATAATCAGCAGGTGAAAAAGGGTGATGTGCTTTTTGTGGTCGATCCACCCCGTTTTCAGCAAGCACAGGCGCAAGCACAGGCGGATGTGGACTACTACCTAGCGCTGGTCAATGAAAAGCGGCGTGAGTCTGGACGTCGCACACGCCTCGGCGTACAGGCTATGTCGCAGGAAGCGATCGATCAGTCTGGCAGCGTGTTGGAAACCGCGCAGCATCAGTTAGCCAAAGCGCAAGCGACGTTGGCGCTGGCGAAGTTGGATCTGGAACGTACCTTGATTCGCGCGCCAGCGGACGGTTGGGTGACCAACCTCAACGTGCAGCGTGGTGAATACATTACGCGCGGCGCGACCGCCGTGGCGCTGGTGAAAAAGGGCTCGTTCTATCTGGTGGCCTATATGGAAGAGACCAAGCTGGCAAGCGTTCATGCTGGCGACAGGGTTGAGATCACGCCGCTGGGTAGTGCTCGGCTGTTTTACGGTACGGTTGACAGCGTGGCGGCGGCGATCACCAACAGCAGCGCCAACGTAGACAGTAAAGGGCTGGCGACGGTGGACGCCAATCTGGAATGGGTGCGGCTGGCACAGCGCGTACCGGTAAGAATCCATCTGGATCAACAGCGCGATATTCCTTATCCGGCGGGCACCACGGCCACCGTGGTGATCGCGCAGTCAGACGCCCCGCAAAACAAGCAGCCTTCACCGTTGATTCGTTTGCTCTATCGGCTGCGTGAGTTTGGTTAAGACGAGCTCATGATGAAAATGCCTGCTTTTCCCCATTGGCGTTTTGCCTGCAAACTCAGCGTTGCCGTTGTGCTGTCACTGTTTCTCGGTTTCCACTTTCAGTTGGGAACGCCACGTTGGTCAGTGCTCACTGCGGCCATCGTCGCTGCTGGCCCTGCTTTTGCCGCCGGTGGAGATCCCTTTTCCGGGGCGATTCGGCATCGCGGGATATTACGTATTGTGGGCACCTTTATCGGCTGTGCCGGTGCGCTGGTGATTATCATCGCGACCATTCGTGCACCCGTGGTGATGTTGCTGCTGTGCTGCATATGGGCAGGATTTTGCACCTGGGTGTCATCGCTGGTTAAGGTAGAAAACGCCTACGTATGGGGATTGGCGGGATATACCGCATTAATTATCATCGTATCCACACAGAGTGCGCCGCTTCTGACGCCGCAGTTCGCCGTTGAACGCTGTAGCGAAATTGTTTTGGGTATTGTTTGTGCCATTGTGGCCGATCTGCTGTTTACCCCACGTTCCATCAAACACCATATTGACAGCAGCCTGGAAGGGCTGCTGCTGGATCACTATCGCCTGTTGCAACTGTGTATTCGGGGTGCATCGCGTGAAGAGCTTGACGTTGCCTGGCATGGGCTGGTGCGTAAAAGCACCGCATTGGCTGGTATGGGCAATCCGCTGTTGCTGGAATCAGCGCGCTGGCAAAATAGCCATCGGCGCATTAAGGCGCTGCTGGCGCAATCATTTACTCTGATTACTCAGGCGTGTGAGACCTATTTGGTGCTACAGGATAAACCTGAGCCACTCAGAACCAGTCTGGCATTGCTGATCGATGCGCCGGTAGCGTCGATGGACGATGTGCGTAAACGGGTGAAGCAACTGCGCCACGCGATTGCAGCCGGTGAGCGCAAGGCTGTGCCGCCGACGCTGATTGGCTGGGTGGGGGCCGCAACGCGCTATATGTTACTGGCTAAAGGAATTCAGACCAACGCCCGTCTGACGCAGGTTGAGGGCGAACTGCTGCGTGATGAAGTGATGGTGAAAGCGGCGTCCGCTGAGCGCAATCATGCGATGATCAACGGCTGGCGCACTGGCGTGGCTACGGCTGTAGGGTGTTTATTTTGGCTTATCACCGGTTGGACCTCAGGCAGTGCCTGCACGGTGATGATTGCTATGGTGACGGCGCTGGCGATGCGTCTGCCTAACCCAAAACGCATTGCGGTCGATTTCCTAGTCGGCACGGTCTATGCCTTGCCGTTGGGCTCGCTGCTGTTCATGTTTGTATTGCCATCCACGCAGCAAAGCATGCTGCTGCTGTGCCTCAGTCTGGGCATTATGGCCTTCATCATCGGTATTGAGGTGCAAAAGCGGCGTATGGGATCGCTGGGGGCGCTGGCCAGCACCATCAATATTCTGGTGTTGGATAACCCGATGACGTTTAATCTCAGCCACTTTCTGGACAGCGCGATTGGGCAGGTTATCGGCTGCTTGCTGGCGTGGCTGGTTATTTTGTTGATTCGAGATAATTCACGTGCTCGCACTGGGCAGGCGCTACTTAACCGCTTTGTTTACAATGCGGTATCGGCACTGACCACCAACCCAACCAAACGGCGTGAAAACCACTTACCTGCGCTCTATCAGCAGCTCTACCTGCTGCTGACCCTGTTTCCCAACGACATTGCCAAATACCGTCTGGCGCTGTCGCTGATTATTTTGCACCAACGTATGCGGAATCTGCCGTTGCCGGTGGACAGTGAACTGTCGGCATTTCATCGTCGTCTTCGTCAGGCGGCAGAGCAGGTCAGTGAAGCGCGACGAGATATTTCCCGGCGTCACGCTTTTACCCAGTTGTTGACGCTGTTGGACGAGTATCAGATTGCGCTATGCCAGCGTCAGATAGCACCGGAGATCGGTGCATCGGTTGGCCGTATCACGGAGATACTGCAACGCTATCAGCATGCGTTGGTGGAGTAGCGCCAAGGGCGACTCTACCACAGGGTTATTTACCTCTGGGGACTAGGCCTGATCTTCGGCCAGTTCGCGCAGATACTGGAAAATTTTACGGTAAGACTTGGGCGGCTTGTTAGCGGCTTTTTCTTTCTGCGCATTGCGCACTAGTGAGCGCAACTGCTGGTGGTCGGCGGCCGGGTAGAGCCCGAGGATATCCGGGATGGCATCATCCCCTTCCTCAATCAGTCTGTCGCGCAGTTGTTCCAGTTTGTGAAACAGAGCGACCTGTTGGTTGTGGCGGTTCTTCAGCTTATCCAGTGCGATTTGAATCGGTTCTGGATCGCGGGCACGCAACATCTTACCGATCAGTTGCACCTGACGGCGGCGGCCTTCTTTTTTGATGCGTTGTGCCAGCTCAACGGCAGCACGCAGATCGTCATCCAGCGGGATGCGCTCCAGCGCATTTTTACCGAGCTCAATCAGCTTCACGCCAAGATCTTTCAGTGCTTCTGCATCGCGTTTGATTTCACTTTTACTGACCCAGATGATCTCATCGTCTTCATCATCTTCGGCGTGCGGGTCCGGTACGTCGTCCAGCCACTCTTCAGGGTGTTTGTTCATCATCTCTTTCCGTAACAGTTCGGGCATGTGACGCGGTTAACGCCATAAAAAAGACGCCGATCCTAACAGGTTTGGGCTTTTTGCGAAATTATCCTGATATCCTGTTAGACTCAAGCATACTCCTTTAGGCGCAGAAGAGGGGCAAGGCAGACGCCATTTCCCGGCTTCTGAACGGCTTTTAACTCAGTATGGCAGAACGATGACAATAATCACTCAGGTTGCAGAACAGCGTAAAGCATTGGAGCAGGCAGTCGCACAGGCGTTGGAGCTGGCGCGCGCCGCTTCAGATGCGGCAGAGGTGGCCATTTCCAAAACCACAGGGATAAGCGTCAGTACGCGCTACGGCGAGGTTGAAAATGTGGAATTCAACAGCGATGGCGCGTTGGAAATTACCGTATACCACCAGCAGCGTAAAGGCAGTGCGTCATCGACCGACTTGAGCCAGGAGGCCATCGCCCGCACCGTGCAGGCTGCGCTGGATATTGCCCGTTATACTTCGCCCGATCCTTTTTCTGGCCCGGCAGAACAGGAACTGCTGGCATTTGACGCTCCCGATCTCGACCTGTTTCATCCTGCTGCCTTGGATGCGGAAAAGGGTATTGAGCTGGCTGCGCGCGCCGAGCAGGCGGCGCTGAAAGCCGATACGCGCATTACCAATACCGAAGGGGGCAGCTTTAACAGCCACTACGGTATCAAAGTGTTTGGCAACAGCCACGGCATGCTGCAAAGCTATCTGTCGAGCCGCCACTCTATGTCGAGCTGTGTGATTGCCGAAGTGAACGGCGATATGGAGCGCGATTACGCTTACACCGTAGGGCGCGCGCTGGACGATCTGCAAAGTCCGGAATGGGTCGGCGAAGAGTGCGCTCGCCGCACGCTCTCACGTTTATCACCGCGCAAGTTGCCGACCATGGAAACACCAGTGATGTTTGCCGCAGAAGTGGCTACCGGCCTGTTCGGCCACTTGGTGGGTGCGATCAGCGGCGGCAACGTGTACCGTAAATCGACTTTCCTGCTCGATAAGCTGGGCCAACAGATCCTGCCGGATTGGCTCACCATCGAAGAGCTGCCGCATTTGCGTAAAGGGCTGGCGTCTACCCCGTTCGACAGCGAAGGGGGACGTACGGTGCAGCGTGACATCGTTAAAGACGGTGTGCTGCAAACCTGGCTGTTGACCAGCTATGCAGCGCGTAAACTCGGCGTGAAGAGCACTGGCCATGCCGGCGGCATTCACAACTGGCGTATTGCGGGTCAGGGGCTTAATTTCCAACAGATGCTCAAGCAGATGGATAAAGGCCTGCTGGTGACCGAACTGATGGGGCAGGGTGTGAGTGCGGTCACGGGCGATTACTCGCGCGGGGCGTCAGGTTTCTGGGTGGAAAATGGCGAGATTCAGTATCCGGTGAGTGAAATCACTATTGCCGGTAACCTGAAAACCATGCTGCGCGATATGGTGACGTTGGGGGATGATATTGAAACCCGCAGCAATATCCAGTGCGGTTCGGTGCTGCTGCCTAGCATGAAGATCGCCGGGATATAATCAGGCAACATGACTGCCCTGAAATCAGGGCAGTGGGCGCGTGCTTAGCGATGATATTCGCCAGCGGCCTCAGGCTGATAGAGCAATTCCAGCACTTCTACGCGAGTTTCCGTACCGTTATGCAACTGCCAGTTAATGGTATTCCCAACGCGCAGACCCAGCAGGGTTGCGCCGAGCGGCGCCATCACAGAAAGTTGTTCCTTGCTGTCCTGCATGGCGGCAGGATAAACCAGTGTTCGGGTGTGCTCTTCGTTAGTGTTTAAATAGCGAAAGCGTACCCGACTGTTCATGATGACGACATCTGACGGGATGTCCTCTGAAGGCAAGATTTCGGCACGATCCAGCTCCTCATTCAACGCGTTCGCAATCGGTGTGCCTGCAAACGCAGGTTGCTCCAACAGCCGATCCAGGCGTTCCGCATCCAGTTCGCTAATAGTCAGGTTAGGTTTCGTCATACTCCTCTCCAATAGGTTGGTAAAACATAACCCTTGATAAAACGCATAGCGGTAATAAACAACGTTACGTCATGGCAATAAGATCAAGGTTCATAGGGGTATAAGCACGTGCTGCATATGGCTTTGTTGAATAAATCAGAACCTGTAATGACTGCGCCCCATACGGGTCGATTGTTACGTGATGCGAATACTGTTCGGCATTCCTAATAGCGTGATCCGGTTAAGCGCTTTGACCATGGCCATGGCTTCACCCACCTG
>NZ_JAHWCO010000104.1:0-4540 GCF_020054415.1 Candidatus Symbiopectobacterium sp.
GCGCTGCTTGAGGGCCTTGTTATAAGAGGGCCAGTTGGTGATTTTAAAATTTTGTTTTGCCATGGAGACCTGATTTTGAAACAACTGTGGTGATCTGCTCCGATGATTACCCAAAAGTTCTATTTATTCAACAAAGCCTCAATAACGCGTAGAAAAACGGTACCCCGTTCCCCGGACCGTTTGCACCATTTTATCGTGTCCGCTGGTTTCCAGCGCCTTGCGCAAGCGACGAATATGCACGTCCACAGTACGATCCTCAACATAAACGTTAGTTCCCCAAACGTTATTGAGCAACTGCTCGCGGCTGTATACACGCTCAGCGTGCGTCATAAAGAAATGCAGCAGTTTGAATTCGGTCGGCCCCATCTCCAGCGCGTGTTGTTCTGTGGTAACGCGATGCGAAGTTGGGTCCAGACTCAACCCCCGCATTTCGATCACCTCTTCCACCGCCATGGGTGAAATACGGCGCATCACCGCATTGATGCGTGCTACCAGTTCTTTGGGCGAAAACGGCTTGGTGATATAATCATCCGCGCCAACCTCAAGCCCGCGTACGCGATCTTCCTCTTCACCGCGCGCCGTCAACATCATAACCGGAATATCCCGCGTCAGCGCTTCGCTCTTCATGTGCTTGATAAACTGCAATCCCGAGCCACCTGGCAGCATCCAGTCCAGCAGTACCAGATCCGGATAGAGTTCGGACAAACGCGTCACAGCGCTGTCATAATCTTCCGCTTCAACGGACTGATAGCCGTTTTGCTCTAACACGAAGCACACCATTTCACGGATCGGCGCTTCATCTTCTACGACCAGTATGCGTCTTGCCATTGTCCATCCTGCCGTTAGTCAGCGTATGAAACGCGTCAAAAATAACGAAATCTCACCATTGCCCGCTTTACCTATAAAGGTGCCTGAGCAGCTTATCTTCTGCGGGCGAAAGCAGTATGCGTCAGTTTTATGACGGATTTATGAAAAACCAAACTGAAGGTAACACCCTATTTAGCCACTGTTTCCAAAATTTTCGCAGCGATAACGACAGCCGTCGCCCTCACTGCTTATAATCGCCCTACAGTAGATAGCACGTCTAACAGTAAACGCCATGCGTATCATTCACACCGCAGACTGGCATCTGGGCCAATATTTTTATACTAAAAGTCGCGCACCGGAGCATCAAGCGTTTCTCGACTGGCTCATCGAGCAGATAACCGAACATCAGGTCGATGCGCTGATTGTGGCGGGTGATATCTTTGATAACGGTTCGCCGCCAAGCTACGCACGCGAGATGCTCAACCGGTTTGTGGTGGCATTGCGCACCACGGGATGCCAATTGGTGTTGCTGGCCGGAAACCACGATGCGGTAGCAACCTTAAATGAATCGCGCGATCTGCCAGCATGCCTCAATACCCGTGTTATCGCCAACGCCACCGAGGATGTGATGCTGCAGGTCTTCACACTTAATACCCATCAAGGCGCGCCCGGTGCAATTCTGTGCGCGATTCCTTTTCTGCGTCCGCGCGACATCCTGCGCAGCCTGGCGGGTCAATCCGGCGTGGAAAAACAGATCGCCTTGCAAGAAGCCATCAGCGAACACTACGCGCAATGCTATCAGCACGCCTGCGATTTGCGCGACACGCTGGCAATGCCCCTGCCGATTATCGCCACCGGACACCTGACCACCGTGGTGGTTACCGCCTCGGAAGCGGTACGCGAGATCTACATCGGCTCGCTTGATGCTTACCCGGTACAGGCCTTTCCGCCTGCCGATTATATCGCCCTTGGGCATATCCACCGCCCGCAGCGCGTGGTGCACAGCGAGCACATCCGCTACAGCGGCTCCCCGATTGCTCTGAGTTTTGACGAGATTGGTAGTGAAAAATCGGTCACGTTGATCGACTTCTCGCCTAGCGCGCCCCCAGAAATAACGCTGCTACCCGTACCTGTGACGCAACCGATGCGCCTCATCAAAGGCAATCTGGCGGACATTGAGCAACAGTTGCACAGCTTACCCATACCAGAAGCGAGTCAGCGCATCTGGCTGGGCATCGAGATCGCCACCGACACCTACCTCAGCGATATGCAGCAGCATATCCAGCAGTTAACGCACACATTGCCCGTCGACGTGTTGCTGTTACGGCGCAACCGTGAGCAGCGGTTGCAGGCGATTGCGCGCGAAAAGAAAGAAACATTGGACGAATTATCCCCGCAGGACGTTTTTGAACGCAAACTGGCGCTGACCGACATGGCGCAGGAACAGCAAGCACGGCTGCGCCCGCTGTTCGATGAAATGGTCAGAGACGTTACCGAAGGAGCGCCGCAAGCATGAAAATCTTGAGCTTACGGTTAAAAAAACCTCAACTCTCTCAAAGGCGAATGGAAGATTGATTTCACACAGGATCCGTTTGCCATCACCGGCCCGACCGGCGCGGGCAAAACTACGCTGCTGAATGCCATCTGTCTGGCACTGTATCACCAGACGCCGCGGCTGAATGCGCTCTCCGCCACGCAAAACGAACTGATGACACATAATACGGCCGACTGTCTGGCAGAAGTGGAATTTGAGGTCAAGGACGTCGTCTATCGCGCGTTTTGGAGTCAGCGCCGCGCCAAAGATGCGGCAGACGGCAACCTGCAAACCCCGAAAGCCGAACTGGCGCTGATCGAAGACGGTAAGATCCTCACGCAAAAGTTGTCCGAAAAACTGGCTCACACCGTCCGTATTATCGGGCTGGATTTTGAGCGTTTTACCCGCTCAATGATTCTCTCGCAGGGGCAATTTCCGCCTTTCTTAATGCCGCTACTAAAGATCGCGCAGAACTGCTGGAAGAGCTGACCGGAACAGTGATCTATGGCGAGATCTCCAGTCGGATCTATGAACGGCATAAGGCAGTAAAGCTGGCATTGGACACGCTACAATCACGCGCCTCAGCCATCACACTGTTGGATGACGTGAGCGACAAAGCGTACTGGCGGCACTGACTCAGCTACAGCAGGAAGAACAACGGTTACGGGAAAAACGTAAGCAAGCACTGACACACCAGCAATGGCTGGTTCAAGAACGGCTTCTTCAGCAGGACTTACGCAAAAAGCAGCAACAGGCCGAGGCCGTTGAGCAGGCACAAAGTGACGCCGAGCCCGATCGATTACGGCTGGAACGTGACGAGCCCGCAGAAAAATTGCGCCCCTTACAGCGCGAGCGCGAACGTACTCAATTAGCACGGGTTGCTGCACAAACGCGTGAAAGCGAGTTAACCCAGCAGCACGCCGCCAGCCAGACGATACATCAGCAGCAACAGCAGTTGTTGCTGCAAGCGCAACAGGCACAGCAGCAACAGAATGCCGCACGCCAGCAGGAAGAAACGCTGATCGAGCAGCAGGTGATACCGCTCGATCAGCACATCGCTAGCCAAAGGGAACGCTGTGCCCAGCACCGCCTAGCGTTGAGCCAAATACAAACTCAGCGTGATAACGAGCAGCAGCAACTGGCTGACCTGCTTCGCCAGCGCGATACCCTGCAAACCCAGAGTGAAACCCGACTCAATTACCAGCAGCAGCATCCCCATCACAGTCACTGGGGCGAACAACTTGGCGCGTGGCGCGCGGCATTCTAGGAACAACAGCGCTTGTCAGAGGAACTGACCGCTGTCGATACGCAGCAGCAGCGCCTGAACAACGATGAACAAGCGATAACGCGCAAGCAGGTGGGGCTAAGCGAACAGCAGCAACAGGTGTGGCAACAGGAAGAAACGGCGAATCCGATTGCCGGTTTGCGTGAACGTTACGCGGCGCACCAGCGCGCAGGGCAAGCACGGAGGCACTTTGGGGAATTAACACAAGCACTCAGCAACCTACGTCAACAGCAGCAAAATAGCGCCAGCAAATGGCTCACGCTGGACCAGCATTTTCAGTCCGACACGCAGAGTAATAACGCGCAACGCGCGGGCTGTCAGCGTCTGGAGCAGCAACTGAACGATGTCGAACACTGCGTCGAGCTGGAACAGCACATCGTCAAGCTGGAGGCTGAACGCGCACAGTTACAACCGGGAGAGGCCTGTCCGCTGTGTGGCTCCACGCACCATCCGGCGATTGCGGAGTATCAAACGCTGGCGCAAACCGCGTCCGAGACGCAAGTGCGTATGGCACAACTGCGCACGCAATGCCAGCAGGCGCGCAGTGAATTGGCACAGTGCGAAGGTGCGCTCGCCGCATTGGCAAAACAGCGTGACGAACTTCAAGCCGAACGGGCCGAACAGGAAAAGCGATACCAAACTCGCTATACCGCTTAGCAACAGGTGAGTGAGCATTTACACGTAACCTTCACGCCCGAGCAGGAACAAGAGATTGCCGAGTGGCTTACCGCCTGCGATCGCGAAGCAGATACCCTGTTTAGCCAGATAGAAGCTCGGTCGTGTATTCAATGAGTTGATGTAGCATCAAACGTAGTACTCGCGTTCGATGTAAGTACCGATGATCCTATCGTGCATTTCGGATGATTTTGAATATCCGAGCGTCTTGCGATTGAGCCGTTGCAATCGGTTACGCA
>NZ_JAHWCO010000719.1:0-10020 GCF_020054415.1 Candidatus Symbiopectobacterium sp.
GGTGGGTGAAGCCATGGCCATGGTCAAAGCGCTTAACCGGATCACGCTATTAGGAATGCCGAACAGTATTCGCATCACGTAACAATCGACCAGTATGGGGCGCAGTCGTTACAAGTTCTGATTTATTCAACAAAGCCCCGATTGAAAGAATACCGCCGTATTGCCATACGTTATGACGAAACGGCGAGGAATTATCTGTCGATGGTTAAACTGGGCTGCATCCGCCTCTTTTACAAGAAGTTATGCAATTAAGGGACACAGCCTAGCACGTCGGTTTGATACCGCAACCTCACGGACATATGTGACAAACATCACATATAATCCCCACATCATCGCTACATTTTAGTGATTGAGTTCACATAAAATCACCGAATACGGTCAATTCGACGCATCATCATCCGCATCAACGGCAGCACAATGTGACCACAATCACATTACAGCACTGTGATTTTGTTTTTATTATGTGATTTAAATCACTAAATATCATCACCACCTCACGTTATTGCCCTATAGTGATGGTTTCAACAACGGTAAAAGTGGTGGTAATCCGTTCATCAAATCGCGCTGCTGTGTTGCCAGAGGCGTAATAAGCGCGTTGTAACGCGCCGCCTGCACCTGCTGCCCCAGCAGGTTTATTGCCCCAACAGCGCTACGCACGCCGTCGCGTTGCGTCAAATAATCCTGTGGCACACGAATCTGAGAAACGTGCGCCAATAACGGTTTGAGGCTCACCGCCATGCTTTGCTGCAACTGCTGGGAAAAGGTGGTTAAGATGGCGTAATCGTTGGCAAAAGGTCCTAACCGTTTTTTCTGATCGTAACTCAGTGCAGGCGGCACACTACCCGATTGCGATGGCACGCTTTGCAATACCGTCATAAACGCCTTGCGCTGATCCGCTTCACTATCACCGCAGGCCGCCAGTTGGAACACCATACCCAACGCCAGCACCGGCAATAGCCAGCGCGCGCGCCACCCCATTGTTATCGTCATGCCATACTCCTTATCGCACGTCTTATCCGGTGAAAAAGCGGACCACATTGCTCCGCCTTATCCCTAAACATAGTCGAATAAGCGCGATACCCTCGTTTTTCTGCCAAGCTAACGGGATACTCAGAATGCGGTGGCCGGATAACAACGCACTGCTGCAAAATTGAGCAACACATCCATAACGGTGCAACGCCACAGCGCAAAACACGCCTATGGCAGGAACCACTCTATTTCCCGCTGTTTTACGACCATATTCAGCAAAAACATCACTCACAGCCCCCAAACGCAGAGATAAAATCTGCCATTTTTTTCTATTAAGCTGGTGTGATTCTTGCACAGTGGTTATATCCCATCACGACGCAGGAAAGACAGACGATGACACCCGCACTTCATCTTGGTGAGCAAAACGGTTTTCGTTGCGCGTCGCGCATTCAGGAACTGGCACAACACAGTCAACTGCTGACCGATTGGGCATTACGCTATGACCATATCTCTCACGGACGATTTGAAGGTAGCCTGAAAGAGGCCTGGCTGGACGGTGTACAGTTCTACCAAGAGCAACTGTCACAATCGGTGTTTCAACGCTGCCAAGGCCGAACGGGCACTCTCTGCCTCGGGGTGTTTAATGCACTGTCGGGAGAAGCGCGCTGGATGGGAAACAGTCTGACGCAGCAGGACATTACCTAGTCCTACGACGGCGGCGAGTTGATGCTGCAAACGCCGGAAACCTCTTCGCTATTGGTACTGAGCATTCCTTTGGCGCTGTTATCGGATATCACCGATGATCTGCCGCACCGGGTCTACGCCATTCATCACGCTCTCCTTGCCAACCGACTGCGCGAACACATTTTGGCCATGTTGCACAGCGTGATGGAACACCCGCTGCAATTTGCGCAACGGCAGGCACGGTTGCAATTTCTCAGTGATATTCGCGAGCTTGCCTTTGCCTTTTTCACAGCCGTGGGCACACAGACCATCAGCGTGAGCCCTTCTCTGCAAAAGGCGCAGCGTGTCGTCACCAAAGCACAGGACGCACTGATCGCACATCGCGATCGGCCACTGACTATGGATGAGCTGTGCCAACTGACCCACACCTCGCGTCGCACCCTGCAAAACTGTTTTGAAACCGTCACGGGCCAAAGCCCGGCAGTATTCCTGAAAAATATGCGACTCAACCGGGTGAAACGCATGCTGGTGATGGAAGGAGAGTACGCACAGATCAGCGAAATCGCCTCCAAGTGGGGCTTTTGGCACCTGTCGCAGTTTACCGCCGACTACAAACGCCTGTTTGCTGAATTGCCCTCTCACACGCGGCGTGCGGTTCATCATTTGATCTGAAAATGATGACTATTCGTCACATTCAGGTTTGCCAGATTTCGATAACGCACACGCCAGAGCACTTCATAGACTGACCATGAACCATCACGTAGGGGAACGGAACATGGCACAGCACTCATCATCAGCGCACGCGCTGCTCCAGACGGCATTACCGCGGGGGAACCAACTCCAGAAAGGCAGCCTTGGCCTTTGGTCGATCATCTTTTTTGTTATCGCCGCAGCATCGCCCTTAACCGGCGTCGCCGGAGGCTTGCCCGTCGCCTTTATGGCAGGCAACGGCGCAGGCGTGCCCGGTGTTTATGTTCTGGCGGGCGCATTGCTGCTTATTTTCAGCTTTGTTTTTATCGCCATGAGCCGTTATGTGGTAAACGCTGGCGCTTTCTACGCCTATATCGCACAAGGGCTTGGCACCCACAGCGGCATCGCCGGGCTCGGCATCTCACTGTTGGCCTACACCGCCATTCAGCTTGCCGTCACGGCCATGTTCTGCTTCTTATTCGCGCAGTTCGTGCAGATGCACACCGGTATCGCAGCACCCTGGTGGCTGTTCTCGCTGCTGATGCAAGCGGCGGTCGTCACACCCGGCATTGCCAAGGTGGAACTGGGCGGCAAAGTGCTTGGCGTATTGATGCTGATGGAAGTCGGCATTGTGTTGCTGGTTGACGCCGCCATTGTTACCCAGCCTATTGCCTTTGATATCAGCGCGTTTACACCATCCACCGTGTTACATGGCTATGTGTGCATTGCGATGATCTTCGCCATTTGCTCTTTCGTCGGCTTTGAAGCGACGGCGATCTACTCGGAAGAGTGTCGGCAACCGGCCAAGGTAATACCACGCGCCACGCAGCTCGCCGTGGTGCTGATCACCAGCTTTTTCGCCCTCTCCGGCTGGGCATTTGTGCAATATGCGGGGGCCGCTCACGTTGCAGAGCTCGCCGCCAACGATCCCGGGATGTTTGTGTTTACCGTCACTGAACAGGTGCTTGGCCAGTGGGCTATACAGGTGATGTCGGTCTTGCTGATCACCAGCCTGTTTGCCGCAACGCAGGCGTTCCATAACACGCTGTCTCGCTATCTGTTTGCCATTAGCAGTGACGGTTTGCTGTGGTCGAAAATGGCAAAAACCCACCGCACACACCAGACGCCCTATATCGCCAGTCTGGTGCAAGGCACGCTTATGCTGTGCGCCACCGCACTGTTCGCCCTGGCGCAGTTAGACCCGATGGCGAACGTTTTCTCCTGGGCTTCCGCCTTGGGCAGCATGTCGATTCTGGCGCTGCAATTCAGCGTCTCGCTCGCCGTTCTCGCCTACTTCCAGCGGAATCCTGCGCTGCCGGTGTCACGCTGGAGCCGCCTTATCGCTCCGCCCTCTCCGCCCTCGGCATGCTGGCAACGCTGGCGCTGGTGGTCAATAACCTCGACGTACTGAGCGGCTCCTCCTCGCCGGTGGTGTCATCGCTGCCCTATCTGGTGCTGCTGGTGGCGTTTGCCGGGTTTATGCGCACTTCCTGCGTCGCTTGAGCCCCGAGCGCTATTCACGCATCGGACAAATGGTCGAAACCCTGTAACGCCACGCGGATTCGTCCGTTGCCGCTCCGGCGGTAACGGCTCACCGTCATCTGATTTTATGGAGTTCACAATGACAACACCCTATAACCACACCAATTACCGTTTTTGGCACCCGATGGCACACCCGAATGACTGGGCCGAACGCGAACCGCTGCGCATTGTTAAAGGCGACGGCCTCTACATCTGGGATGATAAAGGGCGAAAAATGCTTGATGGCTTCGCTGGGCTGTGGTGTGTAAACGTGGGCTACAATCGCCCGGAAGTGAAAGCCTCCATCGCCAAACAGATGGATGAACTGGCTTACTACCAACTGTTTGACGGCGTCAGCCACCCGATGGCTGAAGCGCTATCTAATCGCCTCATTCAGATGACGCAGCAAGAAGATATGCGGCGGGTGTTGTACGGCATGGGCGGCTCAGACGGTGTGGAAACCGCCCTCAAGGTGGCGCGTTACTATTGGATTTTACAAGGCAAGCCGCAACGCACACGCTTTATCTCTCTAAAGAATGCCTATCACGGCGTACACATGGGTGGCACATCAGTGTCTGGCCTGCCGATTTATCGTATTAACTATGGCCCAATGCTGGAAGGCTGCACGCAGATCGAATCGCCCTGGCAGTATCGCAACCCTTGGAACTGCGACGATCCCGATATGTTAGGAAAATTGGTGGCTGAGCAGTTAGAGCGTGAAATTCTTTATTACAGACCGGATACCGTCGCTGCTTTCATCGCTGAACCCGTGCAGGGCGCAGGCGGCGTGATTGTGCCACCCGCTAACTTCTGGCCGCTGGTGCGCGAGATCTGTGATAAATACGGCGTACTGCTGATCGCCGATGAAGTAGTCACCGGATTTGGCCGCAGCAGTGCGATGTTTGGTTCACGCGGTTGGTGCGTAAAACCAGACATCATGGTGTTTGCCAAAGCACTCACCGCCGGATATGTGCCGCTGTCGGCTACCGTGCTGAATCAGCGTATCGAAGCGGCCTATCTGGATAACGGCGATGCGCGTGGATTGCTGATGACGGGTTTTAACTATGGTGGTCACCCGCTGGCTTGCGCCGCCGGGCTGGCGGTGTTGGATATTGTTGAGCAGGAGAATCTGCCTGCCAATGCCGCACTTCAGGGGGAATACTTGCTGGGTCAACTGCTGCCGTTTGAGTCACGCTTCCGCTCCGTGGGCAACGTACGGTGCAAAGGGCTGATGCTGGCGCTGGATCTGGTAGAGGACAAAGCGAGCAAGCGGTCATTAGCGCCGGATAACGTGCTGGCATTCCGTATTGCAGAAGCGGCACGCGATGCCGGCGCGGTGGTACGTCCGGTCGGACTGAAACTGGTGTTGGCTCCCCCGTTAACCATCGATAAAGCCGGTTGCGATACGCTGGTGATGGCACTGCAAACAGCGTTTGAGAAAGAAGACCGGTAACAAGACAACGGTAGAAAAAATGACCGTTCCTGCATGAACGGCACTTATTTGTTTAAATGCTACGCGTCGCGCTGTTCACTTACTGCAATACGGAAATATCCGCCACTTTCAGGAACAGGTTACGCAATTGATTAAGCAGCGTCAGACGGTTCAGACGCACGCTTTCATCTTCCGCGTTAACCATCACCTTATCGAAGAAGTTATCAACCGGTTCACGCAGTTCGGCCAGTTCCGCCAACGCTTCCTGGTAGCGCCCTTCTGCAAACCAGGGTGCCAGTTTGCTCTCCAGCGCGGTTACGTAGGTGGCCAGTTGAATTTCCTCTTTCTCGTTGAGCAGAGCAGCATCAATGTTGGCGTTCAGCGTATCGGTGGATTTCGCCAGAATGTTAGACACGCGCTTGTTGGCCGCAGCCAGCGCAGTAGCGGCATCCAGCGAACGGAAATGACTCACCGCTTTCACGCGGGCATCGAAATCTGCCGGGCGAGTCGGGCGACGGGCCAATACCGCCTGAATGGTGTCCACGCTATGACCTTCTTCCTGATACCAGGCGCGGAAACGGCCAAGCATGAATTCGATCACGTCATCGACCACATTAGCGTTGGTCAGCTTGTCGCCATACAGGCGTACCGCTTCTTCCGTCAGCGTTTGAAGATCGAGCTGCAGCTGTTTCTCAACGATAATACGCAGCACACCCAGCGCAGCACGGCGCAGCGCGAACGGGTCTTTATCCCCTTTCGGGTGTTGACCGATACCGAAAATGCCCGCCAGCGTGTCCATCTTGTCGGCAATCGCCAATACGCAGGCCACGCCTGACGCAGGCAGCGCATCTCCTGCAAAACGCGGCTGATACTGTTCGTTCAGTGCAATGGCAACGTCTTCGGCTTCGCCGTCGTGACGCGCGTAGTGCATCCCCATTACGCCCTGGGTGTCGGTAAATTCGAACACCATGTTGGTCATCAGATCGCACTTGGAGAGCAAACCGGCACGTTTCGCGTGAGCAACGTCGGCACCGATTTTCTCCGCCACCCAGCCCGCCAAGGCCTGAATGCGATCGGTCTTGTCGCGCAACGTACCCAACTGCTGTTGGAACAGCACGGTTTGCAGACGCTGAAGATGATCTTCCAGACGTTTTTTACGGTCGGTGTTGAAGAAGAATTCGGCATCCGCCAGACGCGGGCGCACCACTTTATCGTTACCCGAAATAATCTGTTGCGGATCTTTGGATTCAATGTTGGCAACAAAGATGAAATTCGGCAGCAGCTTTCCGGCGTTGTCATACACCGGGAAATACTTCTGATCGCCCTTCATGGTGTAAACCAGCGCTTCGGCAGGCACTGCCAGGAATTTTTCTTCAAAGCGCGCTGTCAGCACTACTGGCCATTCCACCAATGAAGTCACTTCTTCCAGCAGGCTTTCGCTCAGATCGGCATTACCACCAATCTGACACGCAGCCGCTTGCGCATCGGCTTTGATCAACGCCTTACGCGCTTCATAATCGGCGATAACCTTGCCGCGCTCCAGCAGGATGCTCGGGTATTGGTCAGCGTTATCGATGGTGAATTCGGATTCTCCCATAAAGCGATGCCCGCGCACAGTGCGGGAGGATTCAATGCCCAGTACTTGACCGGGGATCAGTTCATCACCCAACAGCATCGTTACCGTATGCACCGGACGCACAAACTGGGTCTCTTTATCGCCCCAGTGCATCAGTTTCGGGATCGGAAGTTTCGCCAGCGCGTTTGCGACCATATCCGCCAACAGCCCCTGCGCGCTGCCGCCTTTTACCAGCGCGCGATACAACAGCCACTCGCCTTTGTCCGTCGTCAAACGTTCTGCCTGATCGACAGTGATACCGCAGCCTCGCGCCCAGCCTTCAGACGCTTTGGTCGGTTTGCCCTCCGCGTCATACGCCTGAGCAATGGCCGGGCCACGTTTTTCGACTTCACGATCCGGTTGTGCGGCACTCAGTTGAGCCACTTTCAGCGCCAAACGACGCGGCGCAGCAAACCAGCTTACGTCGCCGTGTGTCAGTTCGGCATTATCCAATTCAGTGGTGAAATTGGCGGCAAAGGACTCCGCCAGAGAACGCAGCGCCTTTGGCGGCAGCTCTTCCGTGCCAATTTCCACCAGAAAAGTCTTGTCAGTCATCGCTGTTAGCTCTCTTTCTTGTTACACATCGGGAAGCACAGCGCTTCACGGGAAGCGTAGTAGGCTTCGGCCACCGCTTTGGTCAGCGTGCGAATGCGCAAAATATAGCGCTGACGTTCGGTAACGGAAATGGCTTTACGCGCGTCCAGCAAGTTGAAGCTGTGCGCCGCTTTCAGAATGCGCTCGTAGGCAGGCAGCGAAAGCGGTTTTTCCAGCGCCAGCAGCTGTTGCGCTTCTTTTTCGTACTGCTCGAAGCAGGTAAACAGGAAATCGACATCGGCGTATTCGAAGTTATAGGTGGACTGTTCCACCTCGTTTTGGTGGAACACGTCACCGTAGGTGGTTTTACCCAGCGGGCCATCGCTCCACACCAGGTCATAGACGCTGTCAACACCCTGAATGTACATTGCCAGACGTTCCAGACCATAAGTGATCTCCCCGGTCACAGGCTTGCACTCAAGCCCCCCCACCTGCTGGAAGTAGGTAAACTGCGTGACTTCCATACCGTTCAACCACACTTCCCAGCCTAGCCCCCAAGCACCCAGCGTCGGGTTCTCCCAGTTATCTTCCACGAAACGAATATCGTGAATGGTGGGGTCCAGCCCCAGCTCTTTCAGCGAACCGAGATACAGTTCCTGAATATTTTCTGGTGACGGCTTGATGATGACCTGAAACTGATAATAGTGTTGCAGGCGGTTCGGGTTTTCCCCGTAACGACCGTCGGTAGGACGACGCGACGGCTGTACATAGGCAGCAGCAATAGGCTCCGGCCCCAGCGCGCGCAGACAGGTCATCGGATGAGAGGTGCCAGCGCCGACTTCCATATCCAAAGGTTGGACGATGGTGCAGCCTTGGCGAGCCCAGTAATCCTGCAACGTCAGGATCAGGCCTTGGAAGGCCTTGGTATCAAACTTTTGCATGTCAGATTCACGCGATACATGTGGATTTATACGGAATGCGCCAGTATACCGTCTGAGTGCAAGATATACAGCCAGAATGCTGCAACAACTTCACTTCAGCGGCACTTTATTGATATAGAGGCCCGTTTTGCACGGCGCGGCCCATCGGCTCACGCGGTGAACACCGTTTGCAACATTTTCAGGCTTAGCACCAGCAGCAGTGCGGCAAAGATCTTTTTCAAGGTAGCAACCGGCAAACGATGCGCCAAACGCGCGCCAAACGGCGCGGTAAAGAAGCTCACCGCCGAAATCAGCAGCACGGCAGGCACTGAGACATAGCCCAGCGTGTAGGCAGGCATCCCCGTCGTGGACCAGCCGTTAATCATATAACCCAGCGCTCCCGCCAGCGCGATAGGCAGCCCCACCGCCGCCGACGTGCCAATCGCCTGCTGAATGCGCACATTACACAAGGTCAGAAACGGCACGGTGAGTGATCCCCCGCCAATCGCCACCAGCGCAGAAATACCACCGATAATCAGCCCCGCCAGCGATACCCCAGCCACTCCCGGCAGTTGGCGCTGCGCTTTGGGTTTGATGTTGAGCACCATCTGCAATGAAACATAGGCCATAAAGCAGGAAAAGAAGATCGCCAGCGCCCGCGTAGGCAGCAGCGTCGCCAACCAAGTAGCGGCAAAGGTGCCTATAAGGATCGCTGGCGTAATACGCAGCACCACGGGCCATAACACCGCCTGATGCTGGTGATGGGTGCGCAAGCTGGAGATCGCGGTAATGACAATCGCCGCCATTGAGGTGCCAAGAGCCAAATGCACCAGATGCTCACCTTGTACACCCTGTGCAGCAAACAGTGCCGTTAAAATCGGCACCATGATGCCGCCGCCACCAATCCCCAACAGCCCCGCCACGAACCCGACAACGCCGCCCAACGCCAGATAGGCAACGATCCACTCAATAGCCATGTGCTTCCCCTTCCCCGCTTGCAATGTGTAATAGTGTATAACCTGTGCAGTGCCTTTCACGCGCCGATCTTATTGATTTCTTGTGAGCACGCACACAAACAACTGGTTTCATATACAGTTATTTTTTGCTATGATCGTGATTGAACCGCGCTTATCTTTAGCAACATCATGATGGAATGACAACTTGATGAAACTGCAATAGCCTGCGCTTATTTGTATTAGTCGCGACTAATACAAATTAAGGAAGAGTGCTGGGTCAGCCATTCCGGCTCTGGCATTTTGCAAACGCGCATGACCTTTACTGGGGTATCGGAAGTTACCAACCAACCTTTCCGGTGGCATGGATAAGCTCCGCTTGCGCCCGGAGAGAGATATCTGGGCACATCCTTATTATCTACAGAGAGAGGTAAGGAAGTTTTGCAAGAATCGTTTTTTGCAAGAGCAACCCTATCCGGAAGATTATAGTGCTACATCATGAATGAATCATATCTTGAAAAAAAAGGGAGGGGATGTCGATGTCTAACCAACACAACAAGACGGTCGTGTATTCAATATGTTGATTGCAGTGTGAAATGTCCGGTTTTGGATGTGGAATACAGTGGCTAAAGTTGATGTAAGATGCCCGTTTTGTGAACAGACATCTCCTGTGAAAAAACACGGTGATGGCAAAAGTGGCCA
>NZ_JAHWCO010000098.1:0-1019 GCF_020054415.1 Candidatus Symbiopectobacterium sp.
TCCCATTATCAAACACAAAGCCGGCCTGCTCAATCTCGCCGAAGAACTCGGTAACGTATCAAAAGCCTGCAAGATCATGGGCGTGTCACGCGATACATTTTACCGTTATCAGGAACTGGCTGCTGAAGGCGGCATTGATGTGTACTAGCTCAGACCTGATCTGACAGTTACCGATTATTTATACAGGTGTCTGTCAGATCAGGTCTGAGCTAGTACACATGATTGCATCCGGTGTCCCCTGCGCAATCATTTCTCCACCGCGCAACGCCACCAGATAATCACAGTAGCGTGCCGCCATATTGATATCGTGCAGCACAGCGATCACCGTCAGCCCCTGCTCACGGCTCATGCGTTGGATCAGGGACAGTAACCTCAACCTGATGCGCAATGTCTAACGCTGACGTCGGCTCATCCAGCAGCAGACCGCGGCTGTCCACCAAACGGTGAGCGAACGGCTTCAGCCCCACGACGGCGATAGCGTTTTCCACATTTTCGCGATCAGTACTGCCAAAGCGCCCCAGCGCGCCGTGCCACGGGTAACGTCCGAGCGCAACCAGCTCACGCACCGTCATACCTTCCGCGGCAGGGAGTTTTTGGGGCAGATACGCAACCTGTCGGGTAAAGGATTTGCTGTCCCAGCCGGGCAACGGCGTGTCCTTGACCGATATCACGCCGCTACTTGGAGTTTGATGACGCCCCAGCATCTTCAACAACGTTGATTTACCTGAACCGTTGTGACCAATCAATCCACACACTTTACCGATGGGAAATGTCAGAGAAAGCGAATGCAGCAGGGTGCAACCAAGCACAGCAAAGCTGAAATCGTCGAGACGAAAGGTGGTATCCGGCCCATTATCAGCCCGCACCGATTCATGAGAAGGGTCGTGTATTCAATATGTTGATTGCAGTGTGAAATGTCCGGTTTTGGATGTGGAATACAGTGGCTAAAGTTGATGTAAGATGCCCGTTTTGTGAACAGACATCTCCTGTGAAAAAAACGGTTATGGCAAAAGTGGCCA
>NZ_JAHWCO010000465.1:0-10834 GCF_020054415.1 Candidatus Symbiopectobacterium sp.
GGATATTCAAAATCATCCGAAACGCACGATAGGATCATCGGTACTTACATCGAACGCGAGTACTACGTTTGATGCTACATCAACTCATTGAATACACGACCCGATAATAACAATACTGTATTACATTAAATACATCTTCACACGCGCTGGCGTGTTTGCAAGATACCTAGTGTTTTTGGGTCAATACCCGTTCGTATCATGACCGTTCATTAAACGGACCACGTTCCGCTGCCTCACGGCAGCCGGAGCGATAACTTGCATCATGGGTAAAGGCTGCGTTGGCCGATTCTCTGCCTCGCAGCGCATGTGTAATAATCGGCCATCGTTATCCGCAGCATTCTGATAAAAAATAACGAAAAAATGACATTTGAAGCAGAGGAAAACACCATGAGTTCAAGCGTGGAAAACACAACGCCGCAGGCTCCTACGAAGAATAAAAAATACCAGCGCAAACGGGTAGTTACCCTGTTGACCATGCTGTTTTTACTGGTTGGCTGTATCTGGTTCGTCGACTGGTATCAGGTGCTCATGCACCATCAGGAAACCGACGATGCTTATGTAGCAGGCAATCAGGTGCAGTTGATATCCCAGGTGAGCGGTAGCGTCACCCGCGTCAACGTGGACAACACCGATTTCGTCAAGCAGGGGGCGGTTCTGGTCGAACTGGACGCGACTGATGCGCAGCTTGCTTTCGAACGCGCGCAGACCGCGCTGGCTAACAGCGTGCGCCAGACGCACCAGTTGATGATCAACAGCAAACAATATCAGGCCAACATCGATCTGTATCAAACAGAACTCAATAAAGCCACGGGCGACCTTGCGTGCCGTGAAGCACTGGGTAATGTGAATGCGATTGGCCGTGAAGATGTGCAGCACGCTCGTGATGCCGTCGCCAGTGCGCGTGCCTCACTGGAAGTGGCCAAGCAGCAATACCAGGCCAATCGCGCGATGATCCTTGATACGCCACTTGAGCAACAACCCGGTGTGCAGCAAGCTGCGACCGATCTGCGTGATGCCTGGTTGGCACTGCAAAGAACCCGTATTGTCATCCCGGTGGATGGCTATATTTCTCGCCGCAGCATACAGGTTGGTGCGCGTATCACCCCCCCTCTTCTGCACTGATGGCCGCGGTGCCCGCCCACCATTTATGGGTGGATACCAACTTTAAAGAAACGCAGCTTGCCAATATGCGTATCGCCCAACCCGTCACGGTGGTCAGTGATATCTACGGTGACGATGTGGTGTACCAGGGCAAGGTCGTCGGCCTCGATATGGGGACAGGCAGCGCGTTCTCTCTGCTGCCAGAGCAAAATGCTACCGGTAACTGGATCAAGGTCGTACAGCGTTTGCACGTGCGTATTGAGCTGGATGCGCAACAACTGGCTGAGCACCCATTGCGTATTGGCCTTTCCACACTGGTGAAAGTCGATACCGCCAATGTAGAAGGGAAAGTGCTTTCCGATGCACCGCGCAGCGCACCGGCATACCAAAGCGATGCGTTGACGCTGGATCTGGCCCCGGTCAATACTCTGTTCGACACCATTATTCGAGCTAATGCGGAATAACCTCGCAGGAGATGAGCGTGCAGAGAAAACCGCTTGAAGGCTCGGCCCTGGCCTGGATGACCGTCGCGCTGTCATTGGCGACCTTTATGCAGGTGCTGGATTCGACCATCGCTAACGTGGCCATCCCCACGATTGCCGGTAACCTGGGAGCCTCAAACTCCCAGGGCACTTGGGTTATCACGTCATTCTGGGTAGCCAATGCGATTTCCATTCCGATTACCGGTTGGCTCGCCAAACACATCGGTGAGGTACGTCTGTTTTTGTGGGCAACGGTACTGTTCGCCTTCACGTCATGGCTGTGCGGCGTCTCCACCAGCCTGGAAATGCTGATTTTCGCCCGTGTGCTTCAGGGGATCGTGGCAGGTCCGTTGATTCCGCTGTCGCAAAGCTTGTTGCTGAGTAACTATCCGCCTGCCCGACGGAGTATCGCACTGGCGCTCTGGTCAATGACGGTGGCGGTGGCACCCATTTGTGGCCCGATTCTCTGCGGCTGGATCAGCGATAATTATCACTGGTGCTGTATCTTCTTTATCAACGTACCGTTAGGCATTTTGGTGGTGGTGATTGCGATGCAAACCCTGAAGGGGCGCGAAACCAAAACCGAAATCCGACCCATTGATACCATCGGCCTGGCACTGTTGATTATCGGGATCGGTAGCCTGCAAATGATGCTGGACCGCTGTAAAGAGCTGGACTGGTTCAGTTCCAACGATATTATCATTTTGACCGTGGTGGCGGTGGTCTCCACTGCCTTCCTGATTGTGTGGGAGCTGACCGACGACCACCCTGTGGTGGATTTGTCGCCGTTTAAATAGCGTAACTTCACCATTGGCTGCTTGTGTATCAGCCTCGCCTACATGTTCTATTTTGGCTCCATCGTGCTGTTACCGCAGTTGTTGCAAACGGTCTTTGGCTATACCGCAACCTAGGCAGGTTTTGCCTCAGCGCCAGTCGGCCTGATGCCCGTGTTGCTCTCCCCAATCATTGGACGCTTTGCGCCGCGTTTGGATATGCGCAAGCTGGTGACGTTCAGCTTCATTATGTATGCCGTGTGCTTTTATTGGCGTGCGTATACCTTTGAACCAGGGATGGATTTCGGTGCCTCGGCCTGGCCGCAATTTGTGCAAGGGTTCGCCGTGGCCTGCTTCTTTATGTCGCTCACCACCATTACGCTTTCCGGATTACCCCCAGAACGACTGGCGGCGGCATAGAGCCTTTCGAACTTTGCGCGTACGCTGGCAGGCTCCATCGGTACCTCGATCACGACGACATTGTGGACACAGCGCGAATCGCTGCACCACGCGCATCTCACCGAATCGGTGACGCCTTACAACCCGATTGCTCAGGGCTCCTATCAGCAGTTGATGGAGATGGGGATGAGTGAGAAACAGGCTTCCGCCTACATCGCCCAACAGATAACCAATCAAGGGTTGATCATTTCGGACAATGAGATCTTTTGGGCAGCGGCAGGGGTCTTTCTGGTGCTGATGATATTGGTATGGTTTGCCCGGCCACCGTTTACTACCGGAGGGGGTGGCAGCGGCGCTCACTGAGAGAATTAGCCTACAGGCTAAAACATGACAACGTGGTTTATGTTTATAGCTGAGTAAGGTTTCGTGCGCGATCGCTCCCGTATCTATCTGCCACTTGCATGGCACGCGCCCGACGAGGGGAATGCAATCACCCATTCCCCTCGACCCCAGGCTATTTGCGCAATGTCGTCGCTTCGCGATGCCTTAGGAAACAGCTGGTGCCGGACGGACCGTCACCGAAGCGGCGGGGACTTTCGCAGCATCCATGCTGCTCATCCTGGCCCCATCTTTTTCCTCAGCGCCATTGGACGCGGGAAGTCAAAACAAAACCCCAGTCTGCCAGTTCGTTCTCTAACGCATCACTCTTCAGTGATGCTGTGCTGCCGCCACCATTCCGACAGCAAAATCCCCGTCGCAACGGAGATATTCAGGCTTTCCACTTTACCCGTACCACCGATAGACAGCGGCAAATCACCCTGCTGCCAGGTGCTGTCCGTCAGGCCATCACCTTCATGCCCCACCACCAATACCACTTTCTTCGGCAATGCTGTTTGTGCCAGCTGCTGCCCTTTGTGGCTGGAGGTGGTCGCGATGGTATAACCCGCGGCGCGGAACGCATCCAGCGCCGAGGGGAAACTATCGGTTTGAATGGCATTCACATGCTCTGCGCCGCCTTCTGCCGTGCGCACTGCCGCGCCAGATTCCAGCAACGACGGATCGTGAATCAGCACCCCTTCGACACCAAAGTGCGCGCAGGAGCGCACGATACCGCCAAGATTATGCGGATTACCCACATCTTCCAGCGCCAGCACGCAATCTGTTTCCTTCGCCTGTGCCTGTGCCAAATAATCATTCACATCAGAGCCCTGACGTTTCTTGATCAGGAAGCACACGCAGCCGTGGTGATCGGTGCCAGACGCCTTGGTGAGTTCTTCATCATCCACCACATGGTAGGCTTTACGGTTCGCCGCCATCCAGCGTAACGCTTCACGGAAACGCGGCGTCACTTCTTGCAGGAACCAGGCGCGAACAATGGCGTCCGGACGGTTGGTAAACAGCGCCTGACAGGCGTTTTCACCATAAACCCGCGTCTCTTCCTGACGCTGACGGCGAATCTGCTCGGGATCGAGACGACTCTTGCCCACAATCCCGCCGTGGTCTGGTGTCTCTACGGCATCCGGTGCGCGCGACACGGTTTTCCACGGTGAATCACTACCGCGACCGTAATCTTCCCGATCATCGCGCCCAGCATTGTCATTATTGCGGTGCGGATTTTCACGCACATAGCGCGGGTTCATGTCACGAGGATCGCGTGGTTTAGTACGCCCGTCTTTGTCTCGGTTATCACGCCGCCCGGTTTTTTCGTTATCATTGCGGCGATCACGCGCGCCGTCTCCGGTACGCGAATTTTTCTTTTCGTCCTCATTACGGACGTACATTATGCGGACCTTTCCGCTCTTACTACCCGCTGAATCGCTCATTATTTTCTCCACCAACGCGCTGGCGCGAAGATTACCTGATGTACACCCGCGACGCTACCGACTTCGGGTATAAAAGCGGAGTTTCCGTGACACCTCGGCAAACCATGACACCGAAACCTGAACCACAACGGTGATGTCTATTGTAATCATTGAGGAAACCACATTGTTTCTTCAGACGGCCATCACCATAATACGTTTACGTTTTTGCAACATGCTGTTGTTTTTCAAGCTGCCATCTGGTTATGGCACAACGTTGACCACAGCACATCTATTTTAGCCGTTTTATGATTTGAGGTCGCCTATGAACACGGTATGCGAATCCTGCCACACCACGAACCGTTTGCCTGAAGAACGCCTCCACGACAGCCCAAACTGTGGCCGCTGCGGCAGCGAGCTGTTTTCCGGTGATGTGATCAATGCCACCAGTGCCACATTCGACAAGCTGTTGCAAGACGATTTGCCTGTGGTCGTCGACTTTTGGGCTCCGTGGTGTGGTCCCTGCGTTGCCTTTGCCCCGATCTTTACGGCGGTGGCGCAAGAGCGCGCGGGTAAAGTTCGCTTTATCAAAGTGAATACCGAAGCTGAGCCGGAATTGAGCGACCGTTTTCGTATTCGTAGCATTCCAACGCTGATGGTGTTTAAACAGGGTAAACCGGTAGATATCATGAGCGGTACGTTGCCGAAAACGCCGTTCGAAAACTGGTTAGATGAAACGGTTTGAGCCGTTAAGCCATGTAATAAAAGCCGCACTGGGGCTTTCTGTCCTCCAGTGCGTCAAGTAGAATAGCGCTTTTTAGCGACTCACTATGCGCGATAACGCTGTTCTTCGTTTGCGCCAGCACCGGCTGGAACGCTCCACCCGCCCTTTTCGGGCCCGAGGTTGCCGTGTGGTACGTTGTCAACACTGCCTGCTGCCGGTGACCAACTGTCTGTGCGACACCATAATCTCACATTCGGCACGCAGCCTTTTCTGTTTGATCATGTTCGATACCGAGCCGTTAAAGCCCAGCAATACCGGCCGCCTAATTGCCGATATTCTGCCCGACACGCAGGCCTTTCTCTGGTCACGCACGGAGCCTGATCCGGCGTTGATGGCAGCACTGCAAACCTCGGACTATCAACCCTATCTGGTTTTTCTTGCGGATGAAGCCGAGCCGTCGCGTCAGGTATTGCACAGTTTACCGGATAACGCCAAGCCGCCGCTGTTTGTGCTGCTGGACGGTACCTGGCCGGAAGCGCGCAAGATGTTTCGCAAAAGCCCTTATCTGGATGCACTGCCCATTTTGTCGCTTGCGGTTGAATCACTTTCACGCTACCAACTGCGCGAAACCAGTAGCGCAGGACAACATTGCACGGCGGAAATTGCTGCCGCACTGTTGCAACAGGCGGGTGATAAGGATGCCAGCCAGTGCCTGCTCAATCACTTCGACAGCTTTCGTCAGCGTTATCTGGCCGGTAAAGCACATCGCACTGTGCAGGAAATTTCATCGACTGTCACAGCATAAAGGAATAAAAACCGCTATGATTCAGCTCTCTGTCCTGTCGGGAGCGAGCCATGAGTCAGCGCGGGTTAGAAGCGTTATTAAGACCAAAATCGATCGCCGTGCTGGGTGCATCGGAGAAACCGTGGCGCGCCGGTTTTCTCATGATGCAAAACCTGCTGGGCGGTCACTTCACCGGTCCGATCCTGCCCGTCACGCCCAAATACCGTGCCGTCTGTGGCGTACTGGCTTATCCAGATGTGGCAAGTTTGCCCATTACTCCCGACCTAGCGGTTCTCTGTACCCATGCCAGTCGCAATTTACTGATGCTGGAAGCGTTGGGCCAGCGCGGTTGTAAAACCGCGATTATTCTCTCTTCGCCCCCCGCGCAGGCGGAAGCGCTCAAAGCCTGCGCCAGCCGCTATGCCATGCGTCTGTTGGGTCCGAACAGTCTAGGGATACTGGCACCGTGGAAAGGTTTCAACGCCAGCTTCTCTCCCGTCCCGATCGTCAAAGGCAAGCTGGCGTTTATTTCTCAGTCCGCTGCGGTTTCCAATACTATTCTCGATTGGGCGCAGCAGCGCGGCATAGGTTTTTCCTACTTCATCGCACTGGGTGACAGCCTAGATATCGATGTGGATGATGTACTCGATTTTCTGGCGCGTGATGGTAAAACCAGCGCCATTCTATTGCATCTGGAACAGCTTAAAGATGCGCGGCGTTTTCTCTCCGCCGCGCGTAGCGCCGCCAGAAACAAGCCCATCCTGGTCATCAAGAGCGGCAGAACGCAGCTTGCTCAGCAGTTACTGCACGGGCATCAACTCGGGTTGGATGCCGCCTACGATGCGGCGATCCAGCGTGCCGGTCTGCTACGGGTACGAGACACCCACGAGTTGTTCTCCGCAGTGGAAACGCTGAGCCACCTGCGCCCGCTGTGCGGCGAGCGCTTGCTTATTGTCAGTAACGGCGCATCACCCGCCGCACAAGCGCTCGATCAATTGCTTAGCCGACAAGGCAAACTGGCGACCTTGACGGAACAGACTCAGCAGAAGCTGCGCGACATATTGTCTGAGGAAGTCCACATCGGAAACCCGCTCGATCTGCGCGACGACGCTACCGCTGCGCGCTACCTCAGCACGCTTTCGGTGCTGCTGGACAGCGATGACTACGATGCTCTGCTGATCATCCACGCACCGAGTGCCGCAGCGCCCGGCACCGAAAGCGCACAGCAATTGATTGCCTGCTGTCAGGCACATCCGCGCGGCAAACGTATCACCTTACTTACCAACTGGTGTGGCGAATATTCCTCTCAGGAGGCACGTCGTCTGTTCAATGAGGCTGGCATTCCCACCTACCGCACGCCCGAAGGAGCGGTCACTGCCTTTATGCATATCGTGGAATACCGGCGTAACCAGAAGCAACTGATGGAAACGCCGGCCCTGCCGCACGATCTCGGTATCAATGCCGCTCAGGCGCACCAACTGATTCATCAGGCGTTGACGGATGGGGTAACACAGTTGGATACCCACGAAGTTCAGCCAATTTTACACGCCTACGGGCTGCATACCTTGCCGACCTGGATTGCCAGTGACAGCGCAGAAGCGGTGCATATTGCCGAACAGATTGGTTACCCGGTCGCCATCAAGCTACGTTCGCCGGATATCCCGCACAAATCCGAAGTGCAAGGGGTGATGCTCTATCTGCGCACCGCCCATGAAGTCCAGCAAGCCGCCGATGCGATTATCGATCGTGTCAAACGCGCCTATCCGCAGGCGCGTATTCACGGGCTGCTAGTACAAGGCATGGCGAATCGCGCTGGCGCACAAGAACTGCGTATCGCGGTAGAACAGGACCCGATCTTCGGTCCGCTGATTTTATTGGGCGATGGCAGCGTGGAATGGAACAAGGATTCGCAGGCGGCGGTGGCCTTGCCACCGCTCAATATGACACTGGCGCGCTACCTGATAATGCAAGCGCTGAAAAGCGGAAAAATACGCGGGCGCAGCGCCCTGCATCCATTGGATATCGCCGGGCTCAGCCGGCTGCTGGTGCAGGTTTCCAACCTGATCCTGGACTGCCCGGAAGTGCATCGCCTCGATATTCATCCGCTGCTGGCATCAGGCAGTGAATTCACCCTGCTGGATGTCACACTCCATCTCGCACCTTTCTCTGGTGACCCCCAATCCCGATTAGCCATCCGCCCTTATCCCCAAGAGCTGGAAGAACAGGTGCAGCTCAATAATCAGGAGTATTGCCTGTTTCGCCCCATTCTGCCTGAGGACGAACCGCTGCTGGAACGCTTTATCGGCAACGTTACCAAAGAAGATCTCTACTACCGTTATTTCAGTGAAATCAACGAATTCAATCATGAAGATTTGGCGTACATGACGCAGATCGACTACGAGCGGGAAATGGCTTTTGTGGCGGTGCGCCCGACGGCGTTCGGTGATGAAATCATTGGCGTAACACGCGCCATTTCCGATCCCGATAATATTGCCGCGGAATTCGCGGTGCTGGTGCGTTCAGACTGTAAAGGGATGGGGATTGGTAAGCGTCTGCTCAGTAAGTTGATTGATTACACCCGTCGCCACGGATTAAAACAATTGAACGGCATTACCATGGCGCATAACCAGGGCATGGTCGCCTTGGCGAAGAAACTCGGTTTCACGGTAGACGTGCAATTGGACGAAGGGATTGTCACGCTGGTGCTGCCGTTGAACACACAAGATGTTGCGTGACAGAGCGTTTATTTTGGCGGTCAATCTGGTAATGAACGGTAAAACTTACTCACTACGCCCGAAAAGTAGTGGTATCATCGCCCGGTTCTGCATTCCCCTGACATCATTAATGACGGCCTTGCGCCGACTAATAAGAGAAGAAACGCACTGTGATGTTGTCTACATTTAAACGCAATAAATACCAACAACACCTTGCACAACTGCCCAAAATCCCTCAAGCAGCGGACGGCATTCAGACGTTACACTCCCCTGAACAGTTTCGCGCCGCGCTGATTAACCTGATCCAACAGGCCAAGACGCGAGTCTATCTGGTCGCACTCTATCTGGAGCAGGATGACGGCGGACAGGGCATACTCTCTGCGCTTTACAACGCCAAGCGCCGCAACCCCGATCTCGACGTGCGTGTGTTGGTCGATTGGCACCGTGCGCAGCGCGGGCGCATTGGTGACAAATCAGCGAGTACCAATGCGGATTGGTACTGCGACATGGCAGAAAAACACGCTGACGTGAAGTTTCCCATTTATGGTATTCCCGTCAATACACGCGAAGCACTCGGCGTCTTGCACCTGAAGGGCTTCATCGCTGATGACTGTGTGCTGTATAGCGGTGCCAGCCTGAACGATGTCTATCTGCATCAACATGATAAGTATCGCTACGATCGCTATCAGCTTATCCATAATGCGGCGCTGGCCAACACCATGTCGGGCTACATCACCACGCTGCTAAACGATCCGGCGGTGCAACGTCTGGACAGCCGTTCGCGGCCCAAAAATCTGGAAATTAAAGCGGATATTCGTCAATTCCGCCAAACGCTGCGCACCCTGGCTTACAACACGCCAGGCAGTGAGGGCGTCAATGGAGAACTGACGGTCACTCCGTTAGTCGGGTTGGGTAAACAAAGCACACTAAATAACACCATCCATCACCTGATGTTTTGTACCGAGCATCGACTGGTAATGTGCACCCCTTATTTCAACCTGCCCGCACTGCTGATCAAAAACGTGGTGCGCCTGCTCAAAGAGGGCAAGCAGGTGGAGATCATCATTGGCGACAAGACGGCTAACGATTTCTTTATTCCCGAAGATCAGCCGTTCAAGATCATCGGCGCATTGCCCTACCTGTATGAAATCAACCTGCGCCGCTTCGTCAGCCGCTTGCAGCGTTATATCGACAATCAGCAGTTAACCATGCGGTTGTGGAAGGATGGGGATAACAGCTTCCACCTCAAAGGGCTGTGGTCCGACGATACCTGGCAGTTACTGACAGGCAATAACCTCAATCCTCGCGCATGGCGTTTGGATTTGGAAAACGCCATCCTGATCCACGATCCTGAAAAAGTGCTGCTGGAACAGCGGTTGCGAGAGTTGGAGCAGATTCGCGCATACACCACGCCACTCCAGAGCTATACCGATTTGCAAGGTATCGCGCAATATCCTGTGAAAGTACGTAAATTGATACGCCGCTTGCGCCGTATCAGGATCGACAGGCTGATCAGTCGGATTCTGTAATTCAACACCGTAAAACCCCGTTCGCGGGGTTTTTGATTATCTGTGCAGACACAATCTCTGCTCATCACGCCCTTCTCCGCGCCATATTGTCATAAAACTGCCTTTTCCATTATCATAATGAAACAACGTTCCATTTATATTGAAATAATCAATACTACCGCGCTCGTTTTGTGATCTGCATCTAGGTAAATAAAATACCCTTCCGTTATTATCGTTCTATATAAAAAATCACAGTTTCACATATAAAACCACTATGAATATCTCACAACAACTTGAGCATAGCAAAGCACCAGCGGCAGTCCGTCTCGTGATGATCGTTTACTATATTGCCAATCGTGATGAAGCCAGCTTTACCGAGATCTGTACCGATCTGTCTATACCGAAAAGTAGGGTCGTGTATTCAATATGTTGATTGCAGTGTGAAATGTCCGGTTTTGGATGTGGAATACAGTGGCTAAAGTTGATGTAAGATGCCCGTTTTGTGAACAGACATCTCCTGTGAAAAAAACGGTTATGGCAAAAGTGGCCA